>JACMNI010000049.1 GCA_014378615.1 Candidatus Saccharimonadota bacterium
ACCTTGTCTGAGGCGCAAATGTTTATAGATGACACCCCAGGTATCACCATTAGTGACTTACGCACCAAAGCCCGGCGCGAAGCCCACCAACGGCCACTTGGCTTGATTATCGTCGACTACTTGCAGCTAATGAGCGGTGGTAGCCGATTTGGCGGCGACGGCAACCGTGTACAGGAGATTTCTGAGATATCTCGTGGGCTCAAGGGCGTCGCCCGTGAAATGAACGTGCCCCTAATAGCGCTTAGTCAGCTCAGCCGTTCGGTGGAGAGCCGCACACCACAGATCCCCCAATTATCTGACCTTCGCGAATCCGGATCAATCGAGCAGGATGCCGATGTCGTGGCGTTTTTATATCGAGAAGATTATTACAATCCGGAAAGTGACCGCAAAAACATTATGGATATCTTAATTAAGAAGCACCGTAACGGCCCAACTGGTGGGGTAGAACTATACTTCGACCGCGACAAACAGCGTATTTCATCGCTCGATGTCAAGCATTCCGATCCGTTTAACGACTAAGCATTAGTAGCGTATAATTTTCAACAATATGACTAAAACCGCTTTCAATGCAAAAATTAAAAAAGGCTTGCGACACACTAATAACTGGGCAGCGGCACGACGCAATAATATTGCACTCACAATTCTGCTGGTGGGCCTGGTTGGCAGCTTATTGCTGCGGCAATTGGCGTATCTACCTAATGGCGCTTTGAGTAACGTTGAACACCTAATCGCTCTAGCACCAGTTGGCTTCCATGGCATTCTCTCTGATCCCTTTTATTTAATCCCTAAAGTGTTGCATTCATTAGGCTTCTACTTCTTTGGACAAGGCGGGGCCCTCGTCACCCGACTGCCAAGTGTGATACTTGGCGCAATCGCAATCGGGTCGTTCATGTTTATTCTACGTGCCTGGCACGGTACTAAGGTTGCACTACTTGGCACCGTACTGTTTGCAACCAGCGCTTGGACGCTCCATATAAGTCGCTATGGCAGCTACGATAGCAGCTACCTCGTCGCTTTGCCCTTACTCTGGGCATCGCAAATCGCATTACGGCGATGGCGCCAGATTGGTATTACTTACGTCGTTATATTTATCTGGGGAAGTCTACTGTATATTCCGGGTATGGCGTGGTTCATAGCACTTTCCATATGGTCTCTGCGTGATGAACTGTCATCTGCTTGGCGCCTGTCGGCAACTTGGTGGAAAAAAATCCTGCTTGGCCTAACAAGCTTACTCTGGCTACCACTACTGCTGTACCATTTTCTTGATAGCCCTAAAACTGTATTGACTTGGCTAGGCTTGCCGCAGCAGTTCGATACGCTAAGCCAAATGGCGCGTCGCTTGTCAGAGGTGCCGCTTAATCTTTTTCTGTATGGCCCGAATGCACCCGCTTCATGGTTGGCCCGACTCCCGATATTAGACATCTTTAGCGCTGTTATGGTCATCCTGGGAATAGTATTTTATATTAAGCACTGGCGAAGTAGTCGGGCTCGACAATTACTACTTTACGCCGTTCTTGCCAGCCTCCTCATAAGTGTAAACAGCCGTGTAAGTCTCAGCTTACTGATACCCCTGGTGTATATAGTCGCTGCATCGGGTATTGCCAGAATCTTACGAGACTGGCTCCAACACTTTCCCAATAACCCTATCGTACGAACGGTGGGCATAACCGTCATTACGATAGCCGTAGCCGTAAGCTGCGTGTACAATGTTCGTCATTATTTCGTGGCCTGGCCTCACAATGCAGCCACTAATAGTGCCTTTACCCATCACCCCTATTAGTGAGGCGTGTAACAGCGTAAAAAACTTGGTACAATAGATATAAGACCATTAATTTCTGAGGAGACTGCTATGAGCCGATTTGACCAAGCTAAAATGTTAATGAAAGTTAAAAAGATTCAAAAAGAACTACAAAAACAGATTATCACCGTCGAAAAAGGCGATGGTGCCGTGAGCGTTGAAATAACTGGCGAACAAAAATTGAAAAAGATTCACCTCAATCCTGAAATGATCGACCTCGATGACATCGGTATGACCGAGCGTTTACTTGAAGATGCTGTTAAAGAAGCCATTGCCGAAAGTCAGCGCATAGCTGCTGAAAAAATGCAGCCAATGATGGGCGCCCTCAGCGGCCTCGGCATGTAGTTTCATGCAAATACTTCCGCCAGCTCTAACTGATCTGATTGACGCCTTTGGGCTATTGCCTGGCGTCGGACCGCGTACTGCCGAACGCTACGCCTATTATCTAGTGCGCCACGCCAGCGATGCTCCCGAAAAGTTATCGAGCTCGCTATTAAATCTTCGGGCCGGTATTGGGTACTGCCGTAAAACGTTTGCACTTATACCAGCCGGCCAAGCTTTGTCAGATTTATACACCGATCCTCGTCGTGACAAAACGGTAGTGGCCGTCGTGGCTGAACCGTTCGATCTAGTAGCTTTGGAGAAGACCAACCAGTTTAGCGGCACCTATCATGTGCTCGGCGGGTTAGTTTCACCCATAGATGGGGTAGGGCCCGAACAGCTTCATATTGATGAACTTATTCGGCGGATAGACGAAGATAAAGTAGAAGAAATTATACTAGCGACCAATGCTAGCGTAGAGGGCGAATCGACTGCCTTGTATATTCAGCAGCAGATTGGCGACCGCAAGCTAACTATCAGTCGCTTAGCGCGTGGCCTGTCAGTCGGGGTCGACCTTGAGTATGCTGATCAGATAAGCCTCGGCCGTGCCCTAGAAGGCCGTCAGACGCTGTAGGGGGCGTGGTATTATAAACACATATGAATGATAAAACTAACATCTTAAAAGCTATTGTAGACGCCGCCGAGCACATCGTCGTAGTGCAGGCCGACAATCCCGACGGCGACAGTCTTGGCAGCGCCCTGGCACTCGAGCACATACTTAGTGACATTGGTAAGCAAGTGACACTCTACTGTGGTGTCGATATGCCCGGGTACCTGCAATACCTGCATGGTTGGGATCGCGTCCAGAATCAATTGCCCCGTAAGTTTGATGCCTCCATTATTGTCGATGCCAGCACGCTTAGCCTACTCGAAAAATTGCAGGCTTCGGGTGAACTTGGCTGGTTATCTACCAAGCCGTGCGCTGTTCTTGACCACCACGAAAAAGTGGAAAAGATTGTGCCATTCGCCAAAGTTATTATTAATGAATATACTCGCTCCTCGACCGGCGAATTAATTTACACTCTGGCTGAGGAAATTAGGTGGCCGGTAAGTGCGCAAGCTGGCGAGGGACTGATGACTGCCATCTTAGGCGATACCCAAGGACTTAGCAACCAGCTGGCTAGTGCCGATACCTATCGCATAATGGGCGAACTGGTGGCGCTTGGTGTCGACCGACCGGCGCTTGAAGAACGTCGCCGTGAATTATCTAAAATGCCAGCGACCATTTATAACTATAAGGGTACGTTACTACAGCGAACTGCGTTCGTCGATGACGGACGTATTGCCGTCATTACTATTCCACAGTCCGAAATTAACACTTTTAGCCCGCTGTATAATCCCGCGCCGTTAGTGCAAGGCGATATGCTGCAAACTATCGGCGTCCAAGTCGCCATCGTGCTTAAACACTACGCCGACGGAAAAGTTACCGGTGCCATCCGTTGCAACCCCGGCTTTGGCGTTGGCGCCGAATTAGCCGAACACTTAGGCGGGGGTGGCCACGCCTACGCCAGCGGCTTCAAGGTTACCGGTAAGGCCTATGCCGATGTGCGAGCCGACTGTCTGAGTTACTGTCAGGAACTTCTACATACCCTTACTGACCCTAAATAAGACTACACATGAAACTTTATAACACGCTCACAAGACAACAAGATGAAGTAAAACCACTTTTACCTCCGGCTATCAGTATCTATACTTGTGGTCCAACAGTCTATGACTACCTCCACATAGGCAACTGGTTTAATTATGTTCGTATGGATACGTTAATACGGGCACTCCAAGCCAACGGCTTCACGACCAATTGGGTAATGAACATTACAGATGTCGGTCATCTCGTTAGCGACGCCGATGATGGCGAAGACAAACTGGAAAAGGGTGCCCGCCGAGAAGGTAAAACCGCCTGGGAAGTCGCCGAATATTACACTGCCGATTTTCTGGAAGCTATGCAGTTACTGTCTATTCAGACGCCAGATCATATCGTAAAAGCCACCGACCATATTGCCGAGCAGATAACACTTATTCAGCGGCTAGAGGCTAATGGATATACGTATGTAATTGATGACGGGGTGTATTTTGATACCAGTAAATTCGAAGGCTACGCCGCTTTTGCCCGTCTTGATCTAGAAGAACAACAAGCTGGCGCCCGCATCAGCGTCAACGACCAGAAGCGAAACCAATCAGATTTTGCGCTCTGGAAATTTTCTCCAGTAGATTCAAAGCGTGACATGGAGTGGGACAGCCCATTCGGCGGCGACCGTAAAGGTTTTCCCGGCTGGCATATTGAATGTTCGGCTATGAGCATGAAATACCTCGGCGAATCATTCGATATACACACCGGGGGAATTGATCACATTCCGGTACACCACACCAATGAAATTGCTCAGTCGGAGGCCGCTACCGGCCAGCGCTTTGCCAATTACTGGATGCACAGCAATCATGTCATGGTTAATGGCGAGAAGATAAGCAAGAGTCTGGGCAACGGTATACGATTGCAAGAGATCATAGCCCAAGGCATTTCAGCCCAGGCTACGCGGTTGAATATTTTAGAATCTCACTATCGCAGCCAGTCAAAATTTAGCTGGGATGGTCTAGAAGCCGCTAACAATCGATTGAAACATTGGCAGCAGGTAGCTTGCCTTGCACTGCAACCCCAGTCCAACATACCTGCATCTGAAGAACAGCTGATTACAGCCGAGATCGCTGCCGCTACTACCGATATTACAGCGGCACTATTTGATGATTTGAATACGCCCTTAATGCTTAGCCGCCTCGATGAAGCTTTTTCGATAATAGAGAAACAGTTGCTAAGTCCACCCACGGCGCAACAATTTGCCACCTTACTCACCTATATACATACCGTTCTAGGTATTGATCTGCTAGTGGACATTGTTGCACCAAACGCAGACGACATGAAGCTAATGGATCGGCGCCGAGCGGCTCGACAAGCTAAAGAGTGGGATATATCTGACAAGCTTCGATATGAACTCGCCAATGCCGGTTTTGGTATAAGAGATTTGCCTTCAGGCGCCACGCTTTGGTTTAAGCTTTAGCTTCGTCGATTGTCTTTTCGACTACCGGAGCATCGATAATATTTTGACTACGCAGATATTCTAGTATAGCAATTCTGATGCAGCCGGTTACCGGTATGGCGACTAGACCACCAAATAAGCCACCAAAGCTCACACCAACAACTACCGAAATAAACACTAACAGCGGCGACATATTGGTCGAGTTTGCTTGTATGCGTGGTTGCACTAGATAATTCTCCAATTGTTGGTAGAGAATGTAGTACGCCAATATAATCACGGCTGCGCTTAACGATTGCGACAACGCAACTAAGGTTACTATGACGGCTCCAATGGTGTGACCAACCATAGGTATGAGGCCACAAACAAAGATTACTACCAGCAACGCCACAGGATAGCTAATATGCAGTATGAGTAGTGCAGGGAAGATTAATACGGCCGCAACAGCTGCTAGGGTTACCTGACCGTTCACGTAGCCCTTTACAACACGGTACATGTCAAAGCTAAGTCTGTCTGCTAAATAGCGTCGCTTTTTTGGAATGAGTTCGCGACCAAAGGCGATAATTTGAGGGCCTTCTACTAGCATCATAAAGGTCAGTACGAGGATGGTTAACAGGGCAAATACACTAGTGCCAAATTTTTGAAAGGTTGCGAATGCACTGCCGCCGATATGCTTAAAGCGGTCAGATAACTGCTTAGATACAGCGTTTACCTGTCCTTCTAAATGATAGTGTCGTACCAGCTTACCAACACCGCTATCTTCATTTTTCACGTCCCGGACCAGTTGCGGGGCCGCAGTAACGAAGTTAGAGGTTTGTCGAACTAACGGGGGTACAATACTCGCTAAAAAGCCCCCAAGCAACAATACAACTATCAGAAAAGACAGGCTTGTCGCTAAAGAACGACTGCCACGTCGTTTACCTGGCAGATGCAGGCTAACCCAGTTGACGGGCGCGTTGAGCGCTAAAGCTAGAAAGAGGGCAGCGAATACTAATACTAAAGCGTGACTAGCTCGGCGGATTGCCACTAGCAGCACTATAGTAGCCACCACCATAACTATTAATTTAAAGAAAGTCTGGACAGATACAGTTACACTAACTTCATGTGGTTCTTTGTTGTTATTTTTAAAAAGCATACAGTTATTATCTCCCGCGGCCTAGAATTTCGCAATACTAACTAGAAGCTGGCGGTAATTCATAATATTTTAGTAGTTTGACACCGACCGCAGGAACATCAAATTCGCGACTATAAGTGGCACCCCAGGCAGCGGCATGTTTGCGATCGCTATCGTTTTTTATCAGATTCTCTAAACGAGCCGCTAAGCTAGTAACGTCTTTGGGCGGGAATAAAAGGTCAGATCTAGGTTCCATGACACTGGCATAGCCACTATTGCTGGCTGCAAGCACTGCCGTTCGACCCGACGCCATGGCTTCCAACAGAACAATACCGAAGCTTTCGCCACCGGTGCTTGGAAACACGGCTATGTCGGCGCTCGCGTAGTAGCCAGGCTTGTCAGCTTCACTTACAAAGCCCGCGAATGTCACTGGCAAATTATTCACCTTGACGTAATCCCGGAGTTTCGTTGCCAGCGGTCCCTTGCCACATATAACGACCTCGACGTTATGTATGCCTTTGGCTTTTAGCATGCCAACAGCTTCCAATAGGTATTGGCAGCCTTTGCGTTCGACTAAACGGCCCAAGAACATTATTCTTATTTTACCTGGCGCGACCGGCAATAATGGCTGTGCACTGTGGAACCGTGAATAATCAAATACGTTCGGCAATACGTCAGTTGAAACTTTATAAGTAGCCCTAGCGTAAGCTTTAGCAGCTGTAGAAACGCTGACGATGGCTGCAAAACGCTGCGTTGACCTTTTAGTCCATATTGCCAGGCAGCGGGTAGCCAGTTGCACAAATTTTGAAAAGGCCACGATGTGAAAGGTTCCAACAATTGTCGTGCCTTGCGGTGCAGCCAGTATGACTTTGTGTGCCAACCAGGGGCTGTATGGCACCTGCACGTGTAATACATCAAACTTCTGCGCCATTAAAAACTGCTTCGTTTTTTTGGTCGATATCGGCAAGGGGATCGAGAGTTGGTTACCATTGAATGTCACGTTAACATTTCGACTTAAAGCATGTACATTGTCGATATCGGTGCGTGATGTTTGCCCCACAAGATAGTGAACTTCGTGACCCTCGCGTACCAACCAGCCACCTAGACTGAGAATATATTGCTGGACTCCGTCCGGCTTATCGAGCGAATCATCAAAAACTATGCCAATTTTCTGAGGAGTTTTACTGACCGTATTACCCATGTCGTCGCATGATTTGACCATATAATTTTTCGTACTCATCGACAATGTTTTTGTAGCTGAATTGCTGTACATAATCTGTGGCCCAGGATTGCCAGAGCTTACGCAGTGCCGGTTCACTTAGCAGCAGCTGCAAGCGGCGTGCAAATTCTTCGGGATCACGCGGGTTAACAATTGATAAGGCGCCAATACCAGCCATGAGGTCACGATAGCCAGAATTATTACCGGCCACGGTTACTAGTCCGGTGGCCATTGATTCTAATAAAACTATGCCAAAACTTTCGCCAAATACCGCTGGTGAACAAAATAAGTCTGAAGTGGCCAGTAATTCGTGTTTTTGGGCTTCGCTAATATAACCCAAAAACTCCACATTGGGAAGCTGTAAATCTTCTGCCAATAATTCCAATTTTTCACGATCAGGGCCGTCACCGGCAATGATTAAACGTACGTTCGGGTCCGCTGTTGACAACAATTTATAGGCTTGCAGGAGGTATTTTAGACCCTTACGGCGCTCTAGCCGACCAATGTATAAAATACTTTTTAGGCCTGATGGGTTAGGGCGCTTAGCTGGCTGTTTGTACGCCGACAGGTCTATGCCGTTGGGTACAATCGCTATTGGGTCATCGGTTAAGCTGCGGGCATATTCAGTCGCCGAGGCTGACACAGCTGTATATAGGTGGAAGTATTTCAGTACCGATTTCATGTAGGGTGTAACCACTTTAACGATGCTCCGGCTCATGAGTGTTTCAGGTATCTTGGCATGGAAGGTAGCAATGTTGATGGCGTTCGAGCGGGTGAGGATTTGACGGCTCAAATCGGGAATCCATGGCTCGTGAAAGTGCAATATGTCAAACTGCTCGCGTTCTAGCATTTGAGCAATCTTCTCGCCATTTACAGACGTCGCTATTTGAATACTGGTGTGGGTAGGCGAGCGCAGGTCGGTTGAAGTGCCCACAAATATCACATTGGGCATTTCGAGGGTTTCGCTGTCGCGCGGCTGAGGAGTGATTATTTTGGCATCGTAGCCGCGAAATAATAGTTCAGCGTGCATGGCGCGTACATGCTCCTGAACGCCACCGCCCTTTAGAATGTTATAGGGGCAGACAATACCAATTTTCATAGGCTTAAGTATACCATTACGCTGCCGCCAGGATTCGCCGCAGTTTATTTGGTATAAATGGTGCAACTTCTTTTGGCGTTGCTACAATTGTGGGCATATGTGCGTCCAACCTGATATCAATCACCGCAACACTACCATATATAACGGCTAGGTGCTGCTCAACGAGTTTATTGTCAAAGTACTGATCATTTTGGACGGCCACATGGTAGACAGTTAACGGCGTCTGTTTATCGCATAGGTCCATCGTAAACATACTATGCATGGTGTAAAAGTAGGTTCTAAGGTCGTTAATGCGCCATAGAATCTTCTCGAATTCTATGCGACGCTGTCGCTCTGCTGTATCGGCGTCTTTCATCTTGACATGTTTCTTGGCTAATACGTTATAAGTAGCGCTTATGGTTGGCCCTTTTACGAGTGCTGAAACGAATAACACCGGAAGCCGCTGGCGTAAAACATTACTGCCTAAGCGCAAGAAGAATAAATTACGCCGCTTGATTTTAAAGTCATCATGGCGAGCAAATCCGACAATACTGACTACAAAATCTACCTTATCGGCCAAATCGGGGTAGCGTTGTACCATTCTAGTCGCAACCGTGAAGCCGTATGACATACCGACAATAGTTAGCCGGCGGCGGCGGTATCGCAGCTTTATAAAAGCCGCTAAATAGTCTGCCATAGTGTCGATATCGGGCTTTTTGCCAATCTTGAACAGGCTATCCATACCCCCGAAGCCCGGCCAGTCGGGGAGGGTAACGGGGCCGTAACGATTCAGTTCGGCAGCCAGCGAAAACATGCGTTCTAAACTGGAGTGGCTCCCGTACAGTAGCAATATTTCGCGGTTGCGACGCGCACTCGGAGCGGGCAGGCGTAATACTCGGCCTTCGAGCCGATTAATATTGAGCGGCTCGATGTAATCAGCCGGATTATTACTTATTTTATATGCCATATAATTTTATAAGATCTTTGAAATACTTTATCAAATCTGAACACCTTTAGCCATCTTTTAACATTCCAGTTATACTTATCATTATGAAAAAGATATTATTTTCGCTAGGTTTTTTGGGCGTAACATTTATTGCGATTATCCTGTTTCTTAGCTTACACTTAGCGCCGGTGGCAGCTCCAAAGATTTCCGGCTCACAAGCCAAATCAGACAATCCGGCCGTCAAAGTGTTCAACAAGTCGGAGCTATCTAATACGGATCCCGCCAGCATCTGGGTGGTAGTTAATAAGAAGCACCCGCTAAGCCCGAAAGACTACGTACCAGCGGACTTAGTATTTCCAAACATACCACTGCGTGTGCCGGGAAACGAAAGCATGCAAGTACGTCGTGAAACAGCGTCGGCGTTAGAAGCCATGTTCGCGGCTGCCAAGGAGGAAGATCTATCTTTAATGTTATCCAGCGGTTATAGATCGTACAAATATCAGGTCAATCTGTATAACGGTTATGTACAATCTCAAGGCCAAGCTGTAGCCGACACGCAAAGCGCTAGGCCTGGCTTCAGCGAACACCAAACTGGTTTGGCGGCTGACATTGAGCCCGCCAGTCGTAAATGCGAAGTCGAAGATTGTTTTGCCGAGACGCCTGAAGGGCAGTGGCTCAAAACCAATGCTTACAAATACGGTTTTATACTTCGCTATCAGAATGATGATCAATCTGTCACCGGTTATAAAGGCGAGTCCTGGCATTACCGGTATGTTGGTTTAAAACTATCTAATGAGCTGATGCGCGCCAGCGTCACTACCTTAGAAGCTTTCTTTGGCGTCCCAGGCGGGGACTAATAACTATCCCTATAGTCCGGCCTGCTCAGAGCTAAGAAGTGGGATCTGCTGGCCACGCTCGTTCAGTGTCTTTACTAAGCGCGCCGCTTGATCTTTGGCTGTTGTATTAATCTGCTGCGCATCAATTGCGGCTTGTGTGGTCTTTTCTAGTAGCTCTAACTTTACTTTGGTACGCGCATTAGTATTCTCAGCTTTCGCTTGTGCTGCTGTCCATTCATATTGCATGTGGAAGGGCAGATAGCCAGTAATAGAGATTGCCCGTGTGGCTGGGTTAATTTTTAGTAACGCCACGCCGTTAAAGAGCGTCTCTGGTGGTATCTGGGTATTAAGATAGTTACCCAAGCTATACCAAACCAAGGTCTTATTGCTGGCAGCACCCGTTAGGTCCTGGACGGGCTGGAGCACATGCGGTCCGTGACCAAGAACCAGATTGACACCTTGATCACTCAGATACTGAGCGGCCTTTTCCTGAGCCGCAGTAACTTGAGACGAGTATTCTACCCCCCAGCGCATGCTCACAATTATTATTTGAGCTCCTTGGGCTTTGGCCGCCTGGATTTGCTGCGCCGCGAGCGCTGGACTATATACCGAGACTCCGTAGCTATTCTGCGGTGCCGCATTCGAATACGTGGTGTAGGCCAAAAAGGCAAATTTTAGGCCCTTAGTAGTAAACATATGCACGGCATCATGCTCGGCTTGATTGCGGTTTTGACCGGCTACAGCTAACGTGGTTGGCACTGCAGCCCAGGCGGCAACCGAGGTATCGATATTTGCCTGCGTAAAGTCGAAGCTATGATTAGACGCCGTGTTTACCAAGTTACAGCCGTACTTGCCCATATCGGTTACAAATTCGGTGGGCGAGTTAAACTTCGGATAGCCCGAAATGCCAAGTGCTTTACCGCCGTTAAGTATCGGGTCATTACAAAAACGTATGTCAGTTTTCTTAAATAAAGGCGCCAATGGTTCAACCAGCGGTAAATAATTATACGTGCCATCCGAATTTTGAGCAGCCGCATTTACTGAATCGTGCGCGATCCAGTCACCAGTCAAGACCATACTAATGGCATCATCTCTTTTAGTAATTTGATGCGGCTTCGGTTTGGCGACATTACTAGAAACAGCTGGTTTGATAGCTTGATCGCGGCTCAAGTAGGTGCCCGCGCCAGCGGCAAAGATTAAAGCAATTCCCGCTATTAGAACCTGGTTGCGGCGACGTTGCCAAAACCCGGGCTGTTTTTGTATGGTATACACGCCATAATTATAGCAACATTTAAGCGCTGCGCAGTTGTCTAGATGTAAATTCTAGTATAAAATCAACGGGCGTCATTGGGGCGTGGCCAAGTGGTAAGGCACCAGTTTTTGGTACTGGCATTCAGGGGTTCGAATCCCTTCGCCCCAGCCAAATAAAAAGCCCGGTTTATCCGGGCTTTTTATTTGGCTTGGACTAGGATTAACAGAACGGTTCGGTCGTGAGTCACAGCCCCCAGCGCAGCGGGCGGCTGGATTCACGTGCGCTATCCCTTCGCCCCAGCCAGCTGGAAATTCCGTTGCGAAAGTTCATCATTTCAAATGGTTCTTTCAATTTAAGCCGTGGTTCTTTGCCGGTACGCCTCGAGAGCACTTCTGTTATTGATCAGATTCTTTAGATTAACTATCTTTTTGAAATATTACTATTTTCGAAGAAGGACTTGCTTGTTTCAATTTGTCCAGCGCGTTTAGACGCAGTGCTCGCTACCCTAGGATCTAATGACGTATTTGCTAAAGTGACGAGGGACAATCTACTCTCTTCAGCACAAAAACTGCTACCGGCTTCAACCACCGCAGATGGCATAGCTAGATTAATCTGGCCCAGTGTACTCTCGAGATTTGGCTCGTCTTTACCTATCATGGATTTTTGCATAGCGCAGTAGCCTATATATCTACATTCTTGACCTGAAGCAGGGCATATTAATTTCTCAGTCATATTATATCCACAATGAAGGCACAGTGTATGTTAAATTGATAAGAATTCATATAGGTAATTACACAAACCTATATATCTTACGCAAAATTCACGTCTTCGGATTATCAGATACTGATTACTAAATATTCAATGCTCGTCCACTAGCCCCAACCAAGCATTAGCACAATATAACGCTCCTTTAGTGGGCTCCATTGTACATACTGGTTGCACATGAGTGGTTCTTAATCTTCAATTAAGGTATTGTGATCAATATATGAAGAAACTTTTTAAGATTATAGCGATTTTAGTGGCCACTCTGGTATTGCTCGTGATTGTAGGATTGATCCGCCTCAATTCAGATGCTCAGCACGTCATAATAGACGGTCCGGCAATGGAGCCAACTATACACAGTAACCAGCGTCTAACTCCCACACAGTATAAAGTTGGCGAATTACCAAAGCGGGGCGATATTGTAGAATACACTAGTTCAAATATGCTCGTTAGAAAATACTCCAAGTCAGGAAAGTTACTTCATAGAATCATTGCACTGCCTGGAGAGAGAGTAACTATCGACAATAACAAGGTTCTTGTCTACAACACTCAGAACCCAGATGGATTCAATCCCGATGCCGCGTATCTTTCAGGCGACGTTGTCACAGCAGGTGCTATCGACTTAAAGCTGGGCCAAAACAGGTACTTCGTAATGGGAGATAACAGGCCCAATGCTTTAGACTCTAGAGCCTTTGGACCAATAGCAGCTGACGATATCATTGGCAAAATTAGCTTTTAGGACACGGTGACACCGTATCCGCTATAACTGGCCGCAAGCAGCCACAGGGTTGCGGCCAGTTAATCAACATGCGCCATCTGCGGGTCACTTCATTATTTCAAGGATAGTGGCATATACAGGGTATTGGGTGTACACTCCATTTTATGGATGAATTTAGCTCCTGGGCCAAAATTGTTATTGTAGAAGATAACACCGCGCTGGCTGATATTTATAAGACACGGCTCGAACTATTGGGCTACATATGTTTCGTAGCCTACGACGGCATAGAAGGACTACGCCTGATAGAGAAAGAGCGGCCCGGATTAGTCATGCTCGACATTATGATCCCTAAGATATCCGGAGACCAACTACTCACTATATTAAGGCAAACTGAATGGGGAAAAACCGTAAAAGTGTTAGTTATATCCAACCTAAGTGAGACCGATGCCCCGGCCGGTATTAGAGCTAACGGTATCGAAGGGTATGCGGTTAAGGCTAATTTGACTGATGACCAGATAGATCAGCTAGTGTCAGCTATTATTGCGTCGCCCAATCAAGCCGCGGGCACCGTAGCCGAGAATTCTGCTATAGTTTAAGTATCAATTAGGAGGCTTCATGACACTGACCGATTTACCTGAATGGCATGATTTAGAGAACCATTTTACTACGGTTCAAAATTTGCAACTCCGCGACCTCTTCGCAAATGATCCTGATCGTGGCAGCCGACTTAGCTTGCAAGCTGGTGACTTATATTTAGACTTTTCTAAAAATCGCGTAACAGATGAAACACTCGCGAAATTGATAGCGCTAGCCAAAGCCTGTGGTATAGAATCGACGCGTGACGCCATGTTTGCGGGAGTCAAAATAAATACCACCGAACAACGGGCAGTTCTACATACAGCACTTCGCAATACATCGGACCAACCGGTGTATACCGATGGCATAGACGTTATGTCAGAAATTCACACTGAGCTCAAGAAAATGTCAGAGTTTTCTGACAATATTCGTGATAAAAAACTATTAGGATTTGATGGCCGACCAATCAAAAACGTCGTCAATATAGGCATTGGCGGGTCCGACCTCGGGCCCGTGATGGTCACCGAGGCTTTAAAATATTACAGCGACCGCTCCCTACAAATCCGGTTTATATCTAACATTGATGCTAATAACTTCGCAGAAGTTACCCGCGATCTAGATCCAGCCGAATCGCTGTTCATTATTGCTAGCAAGACGTTTACCACCGATGAGACCATGACTAACGCCTTAACGGCCCGAGAATGGTTATTGGCCTCTGGGGCAGTGGATACTGACATTGCTAAACATTTTGTCGCACTATCTACTAACACCGAAAAGGTAACTGAGTTTGGTATAGATTCGGCCAATATGTTTGTATTTTGGCATTGGGTGGGCGGACGCTACTCACTAACCAGCGCGATTGGATTATCGATCATGATCGCTATCGGGCCAGAGCATTTCAAGGAGTTACTAGAAGGTTTCTACGACATGGATCAGCATTTCAAAACCGCGCCACTGGAAAATAATATGCCGGTTATCCTGGCAATGCTAGGTGTATGGTACGGCAATTTCTTTGGTGCTGAAACCGAAGCCATTTTGCCATACGACCAGTATCTACACCGATTCCCGGCCTATTTCCAGCAAGGTAATATGGAAAGTAATGGTAAATCGGTTACCAAATCCGGAGAACCCGTACGCTACAAGACTGGGCCAGTAGTCTGGGGTGAACCGGGTACCAACGGTCAACACGCCTTTTATCAGCTACTACACCAAGGTACTCACCTTATACCAGCCGATTTTATAGGTACTATAGAGCCATTAAACAACATCGGCGAGCATCACCAGAAACTCACGGCTAACCTATTGGCCCAAACCAAAGCGCTGGCTTTTGGCAAAACTGCCCTAGAGCTGGAAGCGGAAGGGGTGTCTTCGGAACTAATTGCTCATAAAACGTTCACCGGTAACAGGCCGACCAATACTATTCTAATGACGAAATTAACGCCCCACAGCTTAGGCCAACTGATAGCTCTTTACGAGCACAAAATTTTCGTTCAAGGCGTTATTTGGGATATCAATTCTTTCGACCAATGGGGAGTGGAACTCGGTAAGGTATTAGCGACAGATATCTATCAGAAGCTAAAAGAACGAGGCAGCGACGCCGACGATAGCTCAACGGCTAATCTATTAAAGAGATTTTCTAGCTAGCTGCAAATAAAGTTAGCGTGTGAATGCCCGTAAGTATCCGCGATGATCAATATACAGGTATGCAATTATACCCATGGCTAACGTTAGCCAGTAACTTATAAGCCGGTAGAGTATAACAGCCGCCAATGCCTGGGGACCGGCAATTGAAAATCCAATCAGGCCCGCTAATAAACCGGCTTCGGTTCCGCCAAGGCCACCCGGAGTTGGTGTTGCCGTACCCACGACTATTCCGATAGTAAATACCGCTAAGGCAGCGACTGGACTGATAGTAACGTGAACCGCTAAGACGCAGAGCCAAAGGGCAGCGGCGTTGGCGAGCGTTAAGAGTAAAGACGTCGTAAACGCAGCGCCAAGCCGAATTGGGTAGCGAGCATAAAATCCCAGGTCGCGCACTATTGATCGTGCAAACAAATTAATGATTTTGTGCATTGATTTTTTGAGGATTAAAAATACACCCAATATTACCGCAAACATAATAATTGCTACAACTAACAGGGGATCTATTCGGGGCAAGGTGAACCCGTCGAAACTAGCTGGAGACAGTAGTAGCAGCCCTAACAGCAAACAGATATGACTGAAAAATCCTAAGAAATTATTTACGGCCACTACGCTACCGGCTTGGCTAACCGTGTGTCGCCGCTGCCGCAGGTAAATGAAAAACGTAGCAATACTGCCCGCGCCTGCCGGTAAGAGGCGGTTTGTGAACATATTCGCTAAAGCGACTAAAACGGTGCGCCTATATACCAGGGGGTGGCGAGCCAAGCAATGATAGGTAGCAGCAGCTAATAGAAAAGTAAACGCAATAAAGACTATTGCTAGTAATAGAGGCACTACGGAAATGTGCCTTATAAGACTAAGGCTCGTTTTAAAGCCGGCTATTTGTGGCAGTATTATGTATAACCCTAATGCTAAAACAATGAGTGTTATTAACCGTTTACGATTATGGTGCGGAAGTTTGTGGCCGGCGCGCATGAGCTTATTATCAATAAATACGCGTATTAGCACAAGCACTATATAAAGATGCCAGCTGCCGACGTAATGCAAGCGGATTTTTAGTTTTATGCGGACCACTATAAATGTATACTGACAACATGCATTTACGGCGCAGACCTATGTCGCACTATTTCCTATTAACTAGTACTTATATATTGTTGGCTATGGTGTTACCAGCCAACAAAGTTGCTCAATCTGCCTACCACCTGAGCTCTTTGCAATATCACATCTTATTATTACTGGTAATTCTTCCAGTCGTAGGTATTTGGTACGCAGCTTTTTATGGCTTTACCAAATTGCACGATTATGCTCAGGCTATACAAAGCTCTAAAGAAGGTGAGCATTTCAAAGATTTGGCGCGAGGCTGCGGCTGGTTGGCTTACGGGTTACCGGCAACCGCCATTACATCTATACTTGTGAATAGTGTAGCTAATAGCTATCCGCGCTATCACTCTACAGCAGTAATAATAAATAACTATTTACACCTAATTTTGCCCTTAATCGCATTCACGATACTTAGTAAATGCGCTCGCAACTTAACGGATCAAGCTAATTTACGCCTGAGCTTAGGTCGGGCGCGCAGTATTATAATATTGTTTGCATCTTTAGGAGTGATCTATTGTTATCTTATCTTTGAAAATATTGATCTAATCTCGCTAGCATCATCGAACAATGCCTATTTCTTACCAGTTTGGTTAGTGGTACTCTCGTTGGTAATTCCGTTCTTATATTCATGGTTTGTGGGCTTGCTGGCAGCCTACGAGATGGTATTGTTTTCCCAAAAATCTAAAGGCCTCTTATACCGTCGTTCACTGCGTGGCTTGGGATATGGCATTGCCGCAGTAATCGTAAGCTCTTGTGCGCTGCAGTATGTCACCTCAATAGTACCGCGGACGGGTTTGTTGTCGCTCAGTTCTGTACTAGTTGCCATTTATGCAATCCAGATCATTGCTGCTATTGGTTATACGCTCATAGCTATCAGTGCGGTGCGACTTAAACGAATAGAGGAGGTGTAGCATGACTGAGCTCAGCCTTTACGACCGCGTCGTCAGAATTACGCACGTTTATCTCGGTCCGGCAGCCGATCGTTTTATTGCTCGCCAGGTGCAGAATCATTTACATAAGGAGCCGCAAGATCTCTCTAAAGACGACCTGAAATCATTAATTGACTGGATACGCGTTGCCGTGTCGTTATTAACAGAGGACAGCGATATAATTGAAGAGTATACGGCCCAACTTGAACAATTAGTAGTTCCGGCTAAAAAGGAGGCACATGGCAATTAATAAAGACACCGCTATCGTTCAGGCCGAAGAGCAGCGGGCTCAGGCCGAAGCCCTTTTTAATAGCATAGGTGAGGGCGCAATTGCTACCGATGAGTTTGGTCGTATCACCCGCATTAACCCGATAGCCCTTAGTATCCTCGGCTACAAAGAGTCAGAATTGTTAGGTGAGTGGTTTCCCAAAAAGATTGTTGCCCTAAACGAGCAAGACGTCGCTATAAATTTGATCGATCGTCCAATTACAAAAGCATTTTTATCTGGTCGCTCAGTAACCGAAAAGGTATTCTATAGAAAGCGCGACGGTCAAAAATTACCCGTCATGTTAACAGTCTCACCTATACTGCTAGCCGATCGTCCTATCGGTGCCATAGAAGTATTCCGCGATATTACACTAGAAGAAGAGATAGACCGCATGAAAAGCGAATTTATATCTTTAGCCTCACACCAACTCCGGACACCCCTGTCAGCCATTAAAACCTACTCTCATATGTTAGTAGACGGCTATATGGGCGACGTAACCACTGCCCAAAAAAAGTCGCTCCGTACCATAATCGGGGCTACTAATCGTATGAATGAATTGATCAGCACCTTACTAAACATTACTCGCATAGAAAGCGGCACGATCGTAATTAATGCTCGGATGCTACGCATTGATAGGGCCGCCGAAGAAGTGATTAAAGAGCTAAACTTAGCAGCATCAGAAAAAAATATCACTTTGTCGCTCACCCAGAGCGGGAAATTAGCCACCAGTGTAAAAACAGATAATTTGATCCTAAAAGAGATTATTTCTAACCTAATCTCAAATGCCATAAAATACACTACAGAGGGTGGTGCCGTCGATGTCATAGTGCGAGGACGGAATAAGGACGTTCTAGTAACGGTAGCCGATAACGGTTGGGGTATACCGAAAGACGCGCACGACCAAGTGTTTAGCAAATTCTTCCGTGCCCAGAACACGGTAAAACGGGAAACCACGGGGACAGGACTTGGTTTATATCTGGTAAAAGGCCTGCTTGAACGATTAAATGGCAATATATGGTTTGAGAGCGAGGAGGGTAAGGGCACGACGTTTTTCTTCACCTTGCCCAAAGAGCAACGCCTTCGTAACAATTAAGTGAGATTTCTTATACGGTAAGCGCCTAGCCCGTGGTAAACTCTTATTATAACTTTAAGGAGCACTTTGTGGCCAACATCCTCATTGTCGAAGATGATAAAGATTTAAACAATGCATACTCAATAATTCTGTCCAGCCAGGATCACACAGTCGAGTCCGCTTTTGACGGACAAGAAGCATTAGATAAATTAAAGACATTCAAACCAGATTTGATTCTGCTTGATCTATTAATGCCTATTATGGGTGGTCTAGAGTTTTTACAGCACTTTGACTTAAAAACCCATCCAGCTGTAAAAGTTCTGATTTTCACCAACATGGAAAATTCTCCCGAAGTAGCTGAATCGTATAAACTTGGTGCTCACCGCTGTATTATTAAGTCTTGGACAGCGCCCCACAACCTGGCTCGCGTCATTAACGAAGCGCTAGAGAGTAACTCCGTACAAGCGGCAGTTTAGTTACTAGAGTGGCAATTACAATTTAACTTGAACGTCAGCAATATACTGGTCGTTCAATAGATTCATAAGCTTATTCAAATCTAATCGGTAGGGTATGTTTTTACTGTAGCTTATAACACCTTGGTGTTTCAGCTTATTCAGCTCGGTGGCGGCGGTTTCTCGCGTTAAGCCAGTTAAATTAGCAAAGTCTTGATGGGTTAAATCGAGGGTAATTTCGACTACCTGAGGACTAATGGTCCGGCCGTGACTAAGAGCTAAGTAGTGAAGGGTGTACACCAGTTTATCGCTAGCACGTGAGTGCTGTAGGGCATTAAGCCGCATAGATTTGCCAAGCTGGCCCGTTACATACGTCTGTAGCTCGTTATAAAGCAGTTCCGCATCGGAACGAATGAAGTTAACATAGGCTTCACGGTCGACTAGGTACAACGTTACTTCAGGAGTAAACGCTTCATAGTAATAGATAGCACTGGGCACTTTGCCGTAAATCCAACTACCGGGAAATGATGAATAAGTCGAATAAAAGGCAACTGGTTTTTCATCGCCATTAACACTAAGGTTATAGGCTTTTACGGTGCCACTTTTAACAACAAAGGCACTGCGCGGGGCTTCGCCTTGGAAAATGATTATCTCGCCTTTTTTAAATGACCGGGTAGGGTGGCCGGCGACAAAGGTGTCAAGTTTTCTCACAGCTGCATCAGACATACTGATTAGTGTACACTGTCCACTTAAATCGGAATAGTACCTGTTTTAATTTTCGCGTTGCTTGGCAATTTGGTCAGCCCCGACGACAACTATAAAGTCGGCGTCGTATAGTTTACCGTATGGATTTGTCGTGGTGACGGAATTTCCGAAATTCTTGGTTAGAAGTGTTTTAGTGCCGGGTTTGGCTGTCGCCGTAGTCGTTAAATCAATAATACTACTAACGGCTTGGTTTGCACGGGCGTCGCCAACCTCCGTCACATTGATGTTTTTAGCGAGCAAGTTTGTTTTGACCGATCCGGCGAGGCCACTGGTATCGGTGGCATTAAGTACCACCACTTTCGCCGCTTCTTGAACGACTGGGTTATTTGAACTTAGTCGCTTAAGGAAGGCTTGAATATCGCTAAAATCGTCTAGACCAGCGGCCGGAATAAGGGCCGATGCTCCGTTAGGCGATTGATAGTTTGCCAGCAGGTTTACACCGTCGGCGCTATTTAGGCTGACCGATTTAGTGGCGTTACTGCCAATCTCTTTGGTTATGTCATAAAAACGTCGCACTTCGCCCAGCGACAGATCGGTTTTGACATTGCTGCCAATGGCATCAAATAAACTGCTGAGTTTTGCCGGATTGGATAATACTCCGGCACTGGCAGCTTTAGATTTGAGTGAAAACAGTATTTCTCGTTGGTGTTTAGTCCGGTCAAAATCTGACTCGGCAAAGCCATAGGCTCGGCTAGAATCACCTCTGGCACGAGCCAAATTGAGCGCTTGCTGGCCGTTTAAATGATGAACGCCGTTAGTCAATTTAACGAGTGGCTTATTATTGGTGTAGTCGATGTTTGGGTCATATAAGCCGCGAGGGTCGCTGCTCTTAACGGTGTAGTCGATACCGCCAACAGCGTCGACAGCCTGCTTGAGCGCGCTGTAATTAACGAGTGCGTAATAATCTATTTCCACACCTAGATTATCCTCAACAACTTGCTCAAGTTGGCCCATGCCGCCCGCCGGGAAGCCATTTTCATGAAAATCATTGGCTTTACCGACTACGTAGGCACCGTTAATTTTTTGATGTCCGCTATCGGGCACATTAACCCATAGATCACGGGGAATACTAAGCATATAGGCCTTATGTTGCCGGGTATCGACGCTCATTACCATAATCGAATCGGTCAGATCACCGCCATTATGGCCGGCGTCATCGGCGGAGTTGCCGGCTAGCAAAATCGTTACTCGGCCCTTGTCCTCGCCTTTGAGCTTGGTAGTCTGCAATACACTCAGCAAACCACCGCCAAACAATTTATGTGCATTGTATAAAACCTTGCCACCCAACCAAGCCCCGGCAATGGCTGCAATAATAAGGAGCACAATAATGCTGCGCTTGACGATGCCTTTTTTATTGCGCGGTGTCTTTTTTACTTTGGCTTTACTGGCAGCGGCCGACGGGGCATAAGCCGGGATATCTTTACCCATACTCGGTTTGTAACTAGGCAAGGTCACGCCTACGCTAGGGAACTGCTGGGCGCCTTTTACTCGCAGTACGTCTTGACCAGGGCGGATGCCTGTTAATTTCTCGCCCTTTTTGTATGAATGTTTATCTGTCATTTACTGCCCATAATTATACCACGGCCTCCCTCACTGATCCGGTTTGCTATACTGTTACCATTATATGAAGTTAGTTGTACAAATACCCTGCAAAAACGAAGCTGAAACTTTACCGCTCGTATTAGCCACAATTCCCAAAAAAATAGCGGGAATTGATGAAATTATTGTACTTATTATCGACGATGGATCGACCGATAACACGGTTAGTGTAGCCAGAGCCCACGGTGTTACGCATTTCTATCATCACGCCCAAACCCAGGGACTAGGCCGATCGTTTCACGATGGTGTCCATTACGCCCTCAGTATCGGCGCCGATATCGTTGTTAACACTGATGGCGATAATCAGTATCCGCAAGAGAAAATTGGCGATTTGGTGCGCCCGATACTAAATAATAAGGCCGATATCGTCGTAGCCGACCGTCAGACTAAAACCATCGAGCATTTCTCTGCTTTCAAAAAGATACTGCAACGAGTCGGCAGCCGCGTCGTAAACATTGCAGCTGGCACCAACATACCGGACGCGCCAAGCGGTTTTAGAGCTTATTCCAAAGAATCGTTACTACGACTCAATACGACAACCCGTTTTAGCTACACCATGGAAACTATCATTCAAGCCGGCAACAAAGGGTTAAGTATAGTTAGTGTCCCAGTGGTAACAAATCCAAAATTACGCGAGTCAAGACTTTTCAAATCTACTTGGGAACACGTGAGAAAGTCAGCTATAACCATAATACGAGCCTACATAATGTATAAACCATATATGGTGTTCGGCACTTTAGCGGCCATTTTATTCCTGCTGGCGCTCATACCATTCGGCCGGTTTATTATTCTAGGGTTAGAAGACCGATCTACGGCTGGGCATGTGCAATCACTTATAGCTGGCTCGATGCTAATGATAGGCTCGTTCTTATGTATGGTCCTCAATATCATTGCCGACTTAATTCGCATCAATCGTGTACTTATAGAGAATAATTTAGAGCAAACAAAGCGAATACGGTTTAACTAAAATTAGCGCAAAAAGGCATTCGGTCGATAATAGCCCGGCGTCACTGGCCCGATTGTATGCTGTACGCCATGATTAGCCGCTTTTATAACACCACCGTTCCAATACCAGGCATCGCTACTTCGCAGTATATATGTCAGTGCACCACCACCCCACAACATGGCAATGATGCTCAGCGTCGCCAAGCCGGTCTTGAGATATGTCAGTCGTCCAAGACCGAGGCTTAAAGCTTGGCCAAAAACGAACATTGCCAACAATATTATCAACAATAAGTAGCGACCGTTTATGGCCACTGGCAATCCCGTGTGCTTGAAAAGTTTATACTCCTGCAGCCATAGAGCGCCAACATAGATAGTTGAAACGGCAATAAATAAACTGCTGCTTGCTCTATTAGACCGCAGTAACTGGCGGCCCCGCCACAGAAACGCTCCCACACCAAGTAAAGGCAGAATGATGGCGGTAATTGCTGGGATAAACAGCGGTCCGCGGGTCTGGAATTGCGTAGCTGGACCGTCAACCGCAAACGTACTACGGAGCCACATGCCATACAACCATTCTTTGGAAAATTCATAGAGAGAGGTATTGTAATTGGTTTTGTTCAGACTGAAATTATAATCTCGTATGTAGGGCCCGTAGTATTTACAGTGGTCAAGACTCAATACTTTACCGCAGTCTGGGATAGGGTCATGATATCGTATTACATTTACGCCGTACCGGTTAAGCCCAAAAAGACTTAGCACAATAATAAGACCCAATAATACGCCACCGGTTCTTGTTCTAAATGTATCTAATAACTCCTTAACTGCCGGCTTAGAACGCATCCGCCACGGTTTGAGCTGGAAAAACAACCAGGCGACTACGGCCAAGAATATTGGTAGGAAAGCAAACTTGATAAGACTGCCGGTTAAACCTATTACCATTATTTTCATTAATATCAGAATTTTTTCGCGTCCCAACGTGGCTCTCGTTTCTAGTGCAAGTAGCAGTAGCCAGGCTGTAAGCGGCAAAACGGCATTATCATAATTTATTTGAGCTGCCATCAGCGGGGTAATCGGAATAAGCACAAACAATGCCAAGCAGGTGTGAGCCAAAGCCGCACTAGCGCCCGCCCGGCGCAATAATTGCCGAAACAACGGTAAACAGCTTGTAAATAGCGCAATATTTAAGGCGCGAAGTATTAAGACTTGGAGGTGCTCGTTCTGGGTAAATAAACAGATGAGTCGGTAAGGGAAGCTCATTATATAGTGATAAAGAAACGACGGATCGCGGGCAACAGCACCGTATGCATCGGCGTTAGCTGGCTGATTTGAAAAAAAGGGTAGACTATGGCTGGCATAGACACGGATAAGACCGAGATGAAAATCTTCGTCAAATGCCATTGGATAGTGACCAGTCAGCGCTATCCAAGTAGCTGATACCACGCTCACCACGATAATACTTTGGAAAAACCGCTGTGAGGCTATTATGGTGCGTGTTCGATATAACAAATCTTGCATTACTTGTGCTCATTATACGGCATACATAAGATACTGTTACTCGCAATAAGCTGGTGTACAATACGGTTATGAATCGACGCTTGCTGCGTACACTTATTGCCTTTAGTGTCCTTCTTATAACTATTGGGGCGAGTATCTATTTTTTGGCTAGCCACCCAGCCGTTGGCAGGCAAATACTTACTACTCCGCCACCTACATTGCTGACCCTTTTATTCTTATATTTACTGTTTATGGTGAGCCTCTGGCTAATTTTTAGGTCGAGCCTCGTTATTTGTCGAGCCAAACTACCCATCGGCGAAACAATATTAGTTACCGCCTATTCATCGATAATAAACTTTTTTGGACCACTCCAGAGCGGACCCGCTTTTAGGGCACTCTACTTAAAAAAGCGGCATAAGGTGGACCTCAAACATTATGCAGCCGCAAGTCTGGTCTACTACTTTTTCTATGCCTATTTCAGTGGGCTATGTCTATTATTAGGATTTGGCTGGCAGTGGGTCGCCCTCGGCGCCGCAGCCGGGCTACTATCTGTTGCCGGTGTCCTTCGGTTACCAATTACCCGGCTACAAAAACTGCGTGGTACAAGCCGGCGAGGCATAGCCTATACCGCCGGCGCTACATTGTTGCAAGTTTCTATATTAGCGATAATCTTTTACATCGAACTACACTCTATTAATCACGCCGTAGGCTTTGGGCAGGCGATTGTCTATTCGGGAGCTGCCAATTTTGCTCTATTTGTCTCATTAACGCCGGGTGCTATCGGCTTCCGTGAATCTTTTGTCTTATTAGCTCATAAGCTTCACGAAATCCCCAATGCTACAGTTGTCGCCGCTAGCCTCTTGGACAGAGGTGTGTATATAGCTATGCTATTACTACTTTGTGTATTTATTTTTGGTAGTCACGCACGACGCAGCCTCAAACGATTGTCTACATAAAACACTTCTATCGTCACAAGCATAAGTGCTATACTACGTAAGAAGCGATGGCAAACTTGGATAAAATACTAACCAGATTTACCGATTCACGTTACGCAGACAGTATTGTAATACTACTTTCAGGAGTTGAGTTTGACCGCAAAACACAAAATAAGCCCTAGTTTAGCTAAACTATTGGTTCGTATGTTTGCTGGGCTTGGTGCCTTTAGCTTTCTGCTCTGGTTGCTACTACGAGGCCAAAATATTGCCATACTCCACTCTAAAGGCCCGATTGCTAGCCAGCAACGCGACCTAATAATCTGGTCTCTGATTGTAATTCTAGCCATTGCAGTGCCTACGGTACTGCTGTTGTATTTTACGGCTTGGCGCTACCGCGAATCGCATAGCTCATCGACGTATCACCCAGAAGCCAAAACTGGCAAAATATTTAATATTATTATCTGGGCGCTGCCGAGTTTAATGATGCTAGTGCTCGCTTTTACTTTAGTTCCATCAACGCATAAGCTACAGCCCAATAAAGCCTTGGCTGCACAAAAACCGTCAATAAACATCCAAGTCGTAGCAATGCGCTGGAAGTGGCTGTTTATATACCCTGAGCAGGGTATAGCCACTGTTAATTACGTGCAACTACCAAAGGACACTCCCGTGGCGTTCGACTTGACGGCTGACGATGCACCAATGAGTTCATTTTGGGTTCCTAACCTATCGGGCCAACTTTATGCAATGACGGGACACATCAATCGACTAAATCTTATTGCCAATGTCAACGGTGACTACCCGGGTCGCAGCGCTGAAATAAACGGTGCAGGCTTCGCTGGCATGCAATTTACGGCCCGCGTCAGCAGTACCGATGATTTTGAATCGTGGGTAGAAACGACTAAGCAATCGTCGGCCTCACTTGACAAGACCGCTTACCAAACCCTAATAAAGCCCAGTGAGAATAATGAAGTGGAAACGTATTACCCAGTCGATGGTACTCTGTACGCCGACGCTGTTATGAAATATATTGGCTCACATGGAAATAAGGCTGCGCACACAATGCACGACGAGGGAATGAACTAATGCGCGAATTTTGGCTTGGTCGCTTAACCAGCCACTCATTGCCCCACGACTGGGTAATGGTTGGTGGAACCGCCACGTTCATAGCCATGTTTTTGTTTGCAGCGGTAATTTTAACGCGTACTAAGCGTTGGAAGTGGCTGTGGAATGATTGGCTTACTTCGGTTGATCCGAAAAAGATTGGTATCATGTACTTTTTGGTGGCTGGTTTTATGCTCATCCGCGGTGGCATCGATGTAATCTTAATGTGGCTCCAGCAAGTATTAGCAGTCGACGGCTCTCAAGGCATACTTTCGGCCGACCACTACCAGCAAATATTTACCGCGCACGGTAATATTATGGTGTTTTTTGTGGCTATGGGCTTTATCTTTGGACTAATAAACTATATCGTCCCGCTGCAAATAGGCGCCCGTGACTTAGCGTCACCGCTCCTTAACACCCTTGGTTTCTGGCTCTATGTCGGCGGCGTAGTTATGATCAACATGTTCTTTGTGTTTGGCGGCGAGTACGCTGCTACTGGATGGCTCGCTGTCGCCCCCCTATCTGGCATTGACTTCAGTCCTGGTGTGGGTGTTGATTATTGGATCTGGAGCCTGCAGATATCAGGTATTGGCACAACTTTGGGCGCCATCAACTTTATTATGACAATTCTTAAGATGCGCGCTCCCGGTATGACGTTAGGGAAGATGCCGCTGTTTACTTGGGCCTCATTGTTTAGCATGTTAATGGCCGTAGCCGTGTTCCCGTTGTTAACGGCGACCCTCTTTTTACAATTTTTTGACCGCTACTTTGGGGCCCATTTCTTTACTGCTCTCGGCGGCGGCGACCCAATGATGTACACCAACTTAATTTGGATGTGGGGACACCCCGAAGTATACATTTTAATGCTGCCGGCTTTTGGAATATTTTCGGAGGTGGTTTCGACCTTTAGCCGTAAACCGATTGCCAGTTATACTGCCAACGTATTAGGTATGGCCGGCGTCTCTGTACTAGCTTTGTCGGTCTGGCTCCATCACTTCTTTACGATGGGCGCTAGCTCCGACGTCAACGCCTTCTTTGGACTTGTAACACTAGTCATCTCCATCCCAACTGCCGTCCTGTTTTTCACTTGGATTGCCACCATGCACAAGGGTCTGATACGGTTCGATACGCCCATGCTCTGGTTCTTAGGATTCGTTACTATTTTTACTATTGGCGGCGTATCTGGACTGGTTCTTGCTTTTCCGCCTGCCGACTTTCAACTCCACAACAGCTTATTCTTAGTAGCCCATTTCCACTCCAATGTAATCGGCGGTGTATTATTTGGCATCTTCAGCGGCATTAGCTATTGGTTCCCCAAAATTGCTGGTTTCCGGCTCAACGAACGGATTGGACGTAACGCTTTCTGGTGCTGGATTATCGGTTTCTGCATGTCATTTATTCCTATGTATATCCTTGGCATTATGGGAGCTACACGACGGCTTGATCACTATGAGAGTTCGACCGGCTACCAACCATTCTTCATTATTATGTTACTCGGTGGTATCGTTATAGCCGTTGGCTTGACGCTACAAATTGTACAGATTCTAGCTAGCATTATTCAGCGAGGGCATCTTCGCGACAACACCGGTGACCCGTGGAATGGCCGTACACTTGAGTGGGCGACAGCGTCACCGCCACCATTCTACAACTTTACAGTCATTCCGCATGTCATGACCCGAGACGCTTTCTTAGACATGAAACGCCTGGGCCAGTTCGACCAGCAATATGAAGATATACTTATTCCCAAGAATACAGCCGTAGGTATTTATATCGCTATTTTAGCGTTCCTGGTAGGCTTCGGTTTTGTCTGGCACATCAATTCCTTGGTTGTGATCTCACTCATCGGTATCATCATCATTTTTGCTAAACGCGCCTTTAGCGAAGATTCGGAGTATACACTGAGGGCCGAAGAAGTTGAAAAACTAGAAGCGAAACGAATTGCTAAGGTACCGGCGCACGAAAAAGAAGTCAAGAGTTTGGCCGATGAAGAAGATATGAGCGTTTGGGATTTTGTTCGTTATGTCATCACGTTTGCGATGGATATAATTCGTAACAAGAAGTGGAAAACATGGTAAATCACAAAGCCCACCAGGCTGCCGCCGACGACCGGGTAATGTTTGGGTTCTGGGTCTACCTTATGACCGATTTACTAGTGTTCTCGGTGTTATTCGCCGTCTATGCTGTACTACACGGGAATACCGTCGGCGGAGACGCCGGGCGTGACTTGTTTTCACTCCCATTAGCACTACAAGAGACAATTCTCCTCTTAACTAGTAGCTTTACCTGTGGTCTCGGTTTGTTGGCGGCACGTAGCTACAAGAAGTGGCAGACACTAATATGTTTTGGTATCACTTTCCTCTTGGGAGCACTCTTTTTGAGCTTAGAGATGAAAGAGTTTACTGAATTCATACGCGAGGGCCAGACGCTGCAGCTGAACGCCTTCCTATCCTCCTTCTTTGTTCTAGTGGGGACCCACGGACTACATATTACGTCAGGGCTACTGTGGATGGCGATTACCATGGCCTATATACTCAAGCGCGGACTTAATGCTCCACTCGTTCGCAAGCTGGCTCTGCTAAGTCTATTCTGGCACTTCCTAGATATTGTCTGGATTTTTATATTTACCATTGTTTATCTCGGAGCTTACTCATGAGCACTATTGCGCCCCACGACGAGAACGAGCAGAAGACTGTGTCGTCGTATGTCGTTGGTTTTATACTGTCACTTATTTTTACCTTTACACCGTACTTATTAGTAGTAAACCACTATATAAGTGGCCGTGCATTACTAATCACAATTCTTACATTCGCAATGGCTCAATTATTAGTCCAGGTAATCTTCTTCCTGCACCTAGGGCGCGGAGCTAACGCCAGATGGAATGTCTACTTTTTCGTCGGTACTTTTATAGCTATGCTGATCGTGGTCGTAGGATCGGTTGTTATTATAAGCAATTTACACAACAACGCGACCACACTAGATCAGACTAGGAAGATTATTGATAGCGAGGGTATATATCAGGTCAGCGGCGAACTAACCGGTGCCTGCCAGGGGCGTCATACCAACCATCAAATTGTTATCAAGGCCGGCAAATCAAGTCCAATCCTAACTATCGCCGCCAAGTGCGATACACTAACCTTTGTTAATAAAGATGCGGTTGATGGCCAGATAATGTTTGGTACCCGCACTAAACAGACAACATATGCTGGCTTAGATAAATTAGCCGTGCGCAAAGATCACACTAAAACCATCAGCCTATCAGAGACTGGAACATTCAAATTCTACGATTCGCTTAGGCCTGTGGTATCCGGGAGCTTTGCAGTCGTCGACGATAAATAGAGACTATTGAGCTTACTAATGATGACGTTCAAAGAAAAATGCAACGCGTATTACCGATTAACTAAGCCGGGGATTATTCGCGGCAACCTTATCACCGCCGCCGCTGGTTTTTTGTTAGCCGCCAAGCAAGATGTACCTTTCGAGCGGGGAATTCTTATGTTGTTGGGGCTCGGCTTCATTATTGCGTCAGCCTGTGTCAGCAATAATATCCTGGACCGCAAACTCGATAAAAAAATGACCCGTACCGTCAAGCGAGCCTTAGTTAGCGGCAGTATTTCGGTCCGGGGAGCCGCTATATTTGCAGCCGGCTTACTCCTGCTAGGCAGCCTTTTGCTTGGTATTGGGACAAACGTCTTAGCGCTTGTGACAGGGCTCATCGGTTATGTTGCCTATGTTGCCGTCTACGGCTATTACAAGCGTCGTTCTACCCTCGGCACGGCCGTTGGCAGTATTTCCGGGGCAATACCCCCAGTTGTTGGTTACGTGGCCGTAAGCGGCCGTATTGATACGGCCGCCATTATTCTGTTTGCCATTCTAGTCTGCTGGCAAATGCCTCATTTTTTCGCGATTGCTGTGTACCGGCTAAAGGATTATACCGCCGCCGAGTTACCGGTGTTGCCGGTCAAAAAAGGTCTTACTGCCACAAAGATTCAATCACTCGTCTATATAGTAGGGTACGGTCTAAGTAGCCTTGCCTTAAGTGCCTATGACTACACGGGTATAATTTATGCTGTGGTCATGACGGTAATATCTTTGGTCTGGTTAGGTTTAGCTACTAAGGGATTCTATGTTAAGGATAATGAAGCTTGGGCACGCAAGCTATTCTTTTTTTCACTAATAGCAATAACGGTGCAATCGGCGCTCATTGGCGCTAATGCCTTGCTGCCATAACTATTAAATTATTAGAAGTGCTCGCGAATGTGGCTGAAGCTGTAATCCCAGTCGGCATCTGACTTTTTATGTGGGTTGAAAATATTTGCGGGGTCGAAAATAGCTTTAACTTCTTTGAAGATATTGAGCACTTCGGTTCCAAATTGTTCCTCGAGCCACGGGCCACGAACGAGGCCGTCATTGTGCTCGCCAGCCAAAGATCCACCATATTTCAAGACAAGCTTATCAACTTCTTTCATGCAGGGGAGCAGCTTGGCGCGCTCTTTTGGATCCTCGAGTTTCATCAATGGGATAATGTGGAAGTTACCGTCACCCATGTGACCGGCAATAGTAGCAAATAATTTGTATTTTTTTATAATGGCACGAAGTTCAGGCAAGAACTGCGGCATATGCTCGGGGTTTACGATCAAATCATCAATGAACGGAGCCGTGTGCTTATCTTTAACTTTGCTTCGTAGTAGCTGGAAACTGCGACGGCGCATGATCCAGAACTTCTCGCTTTTAGCTTCAGTTGGATCTTCTTCAAAACCATTTATTTCGTAGCGAGCGCGGTGTTTTCCCAATTTCTTATGTAAGGCGTGCACCTTGTCGCGGACTTCTTGTTCGGTGTCACCGTCAAACTCCACCATAAGTATGAGTTTTGGAATGCCGCGCAGCAGTTGCAGACCGTCGGGAATTAAGGTCAGTAACAAGTGAATAAATTTAGCTGGCCCTAGCAGTTTCAAAAAGCTGGGCATAAAACGGATCGATAGGAAGAGTGTTTGGTCATCGAATGATTCAAAAGTTGCTGGCTTGCTTTCAAGCACTTTCGGTATAAGCTCGCCCAGTTTATCGATGTCTTTTAAGAACAATACTAGTAGGCCATTGTGCTTGCGGTGTGGCACTAAGCGAAACGTGATGTCAGTTGTCATGCCTAGGGTTCCTTGTGAACCAACAATAAGTTTTTGCATATCAAATATACCGGTTCCACGGTCCCAGACGCTCCATATGTTATAGCCCATAGAGTTCTTTGACACGCGAGGTTCGGCGGCTTTGATAACGTCGTATTTGGCCTCACACAGATCGTATATCCGCTTATACAGATTACCCTCAAAGTCACCTTGAGCCATCTTAATATCGAGTTCTTTTTTGTTGAGCGGTTTTACCGTATATTCATTGCCGTCGGCAAAAACAACTTGTAATGAGTTTACGAAATCACGAGTTTTACCAAATTCTAGCGACTTCTCGCCGCCAGCGTTATTGTTAACCATACCGCCAAGCGCGGCTAGGTCTCGAGAAGCTGGGTAGGATGGCATAATAGACCCTTGCTTCAATGTTTCCGGCTCGAAGTCGCGGTAGTAAACACCGGGTTGCGCGCTAGCTTCTATTGGACTGACTTTGCCAACTTTATTTAGGTGTTTCATAAAATCTATAATAATAGAGTCGTTGACGGCTCCCCCGGACATGCAAGTGCCAGCGCTGCGGCCCGTAATTGATAAATCTGGAATTGTTGGCTTTGAAGCGGCCACAGATTTGATTAGTAACTGCACATCGGCAGAGTCTTTTGGAAACATGACAACTTGCGGTTTGATTTCGAAGAGGGAGGCATCGTGGCTGTAAAAGTCGCGGGTAACGGGAGTATCGTCCATTTCACCTTTGAAGCCTGCTTCTATAAGTTTTTGTTTAAAATCATCCATCAACTTAGTTTACCTGCTTAGGCTTACTGTTGCAAGATTCTAATGCTTTGTCTACAATGGTGTTTAAGATGAAAAAAGAAAAAGTGCTGGTGCTGGGTGGTGGCTTTGGTGGAGTTAAAGCGGCCTTAGAATTAGCCAAAGACTCGCACTTTGCCGTTACTTTACTAAGCGACCAAACCGAGTTTCGTTACTATCCGACGCTGTATCACACTGCGACTGGAGGCTCGCGAGCTAATTCTAGCCTAAGCCTTGCCGAACTTTTTTCAGATAAGCCGGTAAAACTGCAGCTAGGCGTAGCCGAGACTATTGATCGCAAAGCTAAAACTATCATTACAGCCGACGGCAGTACCCATGAATACGACACGCTTATCATTGCTTTGGGAGTCGTCACTAATTATTTTGGTATCCCGGGCTTACCAGAGTATTCATATACCATTAAATCTCAATCGGAAGTGGAACGCTTTAAAGCGCATCTGCATAAACAACTCATAGACGATAATAAGCCTGACTTAAATTATGTTGTTATTGGCGCTGGACCAACCGGCATAGAGCTGTCGGGAGCTCTGCCTGCTTATTTAAAACAAATCATGAAAAACCACGGTCTGCGCCAACGAAAAGTGCACGTCGATTTAATCGAAGCCGCCCCCCGCTTACTACCGCGCTTACCGCTCGATGCCGCTCGAGCCGTCCAAAAACGCCTCAAAAAAATTGGCGTCAAACTATACGTGAATAGCATTGTTCAGGGCTTAACGCCAGATGAGTTAACGGTCAGTGGCAAACCGATTCGTTCACACACGGTGGTGTGGACTGCCGGCGTTACCAATCATCCATTTTTTGCGGCCAATCATTTCGTTATGATGGGTCGCGGTAAAGTCGCCGTAGATGCCTACTTACAGACCGAAGAGAATATCTATATTCTTGGTGACAACGCCAATACTCCGTATAGCGGCTTAGCGCAAACCGCTCTCGCCGATGGCTCGTTTGTTGCTGAAAACTTGAAGCGTCGGGCTGACGGCAAAGACATGAAAAGTTATAAAGTGAAAAAATTCGTAACGGTAATACCGGCTGGCGATAAATGGGCCGCTGTAATCTACGGCAATTTCCGACTTTATGGTTGGATTGGTTACGCATTACGTTCGGCTGCTGACTTTATAGGTTTCCGGGATCTGGAACCGTGGCGCCAGGCAACCAAGCAGTGGTTTACCGAATTTGGCCACCAAGAAGCCTGCGAAGTCTGTACTATAGCCGCCACCGCTGACCAAGCTCGTTAGTATGTTAGTGGTACTGATTACCGCTTCCTAGTACAATAGCGATAGATGGCATCTAATTTTGATATAGAGTATAAACGGTTAAATTCGGCTCAAAAACAGGCCGTCGATGCAGTGGAAGGGCCCGTTTTGGTCGTGGCCGGTCCGGGTACTGGTAAAACTCAATTGCTAAGCTTGCGGGTAGCCAATATCTTAAAGCAAACCGACGTTAGTGCCAGCAGCATTCTGTGTCTTACATTCACAAATTTCGCGGCTGCGAACATGCGCTCCCGCTTAAATGCGCTCATAGGCCCCAGCGCACACCGGGTAGTAGTTCGTACATTCCACAGCTTTGCGGCTGAGATTATGAATCAGTATCCTGACTATTTCTGGAATGGAGCCCGGCTGAGCATTGCGCCGGACGCAACGCAAATAGAAATCATCCAAGACATTCTAGGATCGTTACCGTTGGACAATCCATTGGCCAGCCGCTTTGCCGGCTCACTGACAGCTATAAAAGATGTTCAAGAGGCCCTTAAGCTCACGAAAGAAGCCGGCTTAACGCCGGGAAAATTAGCCGCCATGATCAATTACAACACGGCGCTTATAAATCAAATAGAACCCCAGCTCATCGAACTGCTAAGCCCTACACTTAGTGCTAAGCGCTTACCCGAATTAGAGGCGGCGGTACTAGGTATGGCCGATAATGATATCGCCGATATCGTGAAGCCGCTGAAATCGTTAACCGATGTTCTCAAATCTAGTATTGTGGCCGCCGTAGCGGCCGACGCCGGTACTAAAAAAACGACTAATACTGGTGCCTGGAAGCGACGTTGGCTCCAAACGGTCAACGGCCAGAAGGGCATGTACGACGAGCGTCGACGCAACGCCTGGTGGTTGGCAGTAGCTAACGTCTACGCCGACTACCGTGACGCCCTACATCTGCGCGGTTACTACGATTACGCCGATATGGTTGTAGAGGTAATTAGTCAATTACAGCAGGAACCCGAGCTACTTAGTAGCGTGCAAGAGCGATTTTTATACGTATTGATTGATGAGTTTCAGGATACGAACGCGGCGCAACTGCAGCTGGCCCACTTAGTCGCTACTCACTACAGTAATGCCGACCAGCCCAATTTAATGGCTGTCGGTGATGACGACCAGTCCATTTACGCGTTCAACGGGGCCGAGTTAAATAATATGCTTAATTTTAAGGAGACGTATCCCGCAACCAAAACCATAGTCCTGACCGAAAACTACCGCTCGGCGCAAGCTATATTAGACACCGCACAGGCCATAATAGAACAGGCCGACGATCGCTTAGTAAACCGTCAGCCGGAACTGGTAAAGCACTTAACAGCTGCATCAGATGCGCCGGCAGGAACTATCGAACATCGTCACTACCCAACCCGCGACCATGAATTGTTGGCTGTAGCCGACGCCATAACCAAAGCCTGGCCGCTGCCCGGCGAACAAACGTTGGCGGTGCTGGCCCGCAGTCATGATAGTTTGCGCCGCTTGAGCGTACTCTTGAATGACCGACAGGTAGCAATTAATTACGAACAGCAAAATAATATTTTAGAGTCCGAAGTCGTTCAACTGGTATTTTTGCTAGCGCAAACTGTACAGGCCATCGCTGAAGGCGACGAACGACAGGTCAACGTCTTGCTCGCCAGTTTGGTTCGTTATCCGGTCTGGGGTATTTCACCGACAGCTCTATGGCAGCTCGCCACGGCCAATTACGCCGCCCCCCATTGGCTAGATAGCCTGTTGCAGCATGATGATGAGGCTCTGGTAGCACTCGCCAACTGGTTACTTTGGTTATCGCAATCTAATGCGCCTTTGCCGCTACTAATCGAATACCTACTGGGCCTACGAACCGGTGAGCACTTAACAAGTCCTATTAGGGCGCACTATTTAGCGCTGCCGATTACTACTACCTATATGGAAGCCTTGTCAGCCATACAATTATTAGTTACGCTGAGCCACGAATTTTCTGAAGGGGAAGCCGGCAAATTACATGACTTTACAAGGTTTGTAGATTTGAATAGTGGCCTCCAGCGCACCGTGACCGACCAGTCATGGTTTACCAGCGGACAGAACGCGGTCCAGCTTATGACCGTTCACAAATCGAAGGGTTTAGAGTTTGACACTGTCTATTTATTAGACGCCGTAGAAGATACCTGGCAGCCCCACAGCGTTAGCCGTAAACCGCCCGCAAATTTGCCGCTGCAGCCCTACGGAGAGCTCTACGACGATTATGTACGATTATTGTACGTTGCCGCCACCCGCGCTAAAAGTTCTCTAATCGTTGCTAGTTTTGGCGCCAACGAGCAAGGCAAAGTTGTCCTGCCGACGCCGCTCGTCACTAATGCCCTAGAAACTGTTACGGTTCCCGGTAATGACGTAGCCTCAGCTACAGTCGTACTGGAATCAGCACTGCGATGGCCACGACTAGAAACAAGCGATGAAAAAATATTGCTCGCGAGCCGCTTAGATGACTTCTACCTGAGTGCCACGGGCATGCTGCAATTCTTGAACATTGCTGGCGCCGGGCCGCAAAACTTTTTGGAGAACCAGCTATTACGCTTGCCTGGGCCAACTTCAGCTGTAATGAGCTACGGTACGGCTGTTCATGCCGGGTTGCAGGCGGGGCAATTACTTGTCAATGACGATATGCCTCCATTACCAGGCGTCCTCGAGCGGTTTGCAACGGTACTTCGGGGCCAGCACTTGGCGGAAGACGAACTGGAACGTTATCTACCGTTTGGCGAAGCCATGTTAACCGATTTATTCACCACTAAATGTTTCGCTCTGCCCAAGGGCGGCCTGGCGGAAGTGACATTGAATGATATTTATATTGGCGAGGCCCGCCTCGGTGGTAAACTCGACCACATACTAACGCGCGACAACCTGGTCACTATATCCGACTATAAGACCGGCAAGCCGTTAAACAGTTTCGCCACTCGTGACCAAACAAAAGTAGTCAAAGCCTGGCAACACCGAACGCAGCTATTGTTCTACGCCTTACTTGTCAGCGGCGCGAGCCGATTTGCCGGTGCTACAGCTTTAGAAACCCAGATGCTATACGTAGAGGCCGAAACAGATCGTGAATTGGCATTACAGTTAATACCGTCACAGGCGGAAATGGAACGGATAGAAGGCCTGGCCGTAGCCGTCTGGCAACACGTGACTGATCTAAATTTCCCCGATACAAGCAAGTATACGACCGATATTACTGGCATTATGGCCTTTGAAGACGATTTACTCTCAGGCGTAATCTAACAACTACTGCGCGCGCAAATAAAAAACCGGGGCGAACCCCGGTTTTTTATTACTGACGTTTAGTAATCTAACGCTTGTTAGAAGTTTTCTTAGCACTAGTACGAGACTTAACTGCACCGGCTTTAGCGGTCACAGCCTTTGGCTTACGAATTGGCTTAACGGTGGTAACGGTAGTTTGAGTTACTTCTGCATCTTTACCAACTTTGCGTTGTAAAACATCTGGGTCGGAAGCACTTGAACCCGTAACGTCTCCATTGCGTGGTGCAAACAAGAGACCGTATAAGTTAGCGCCAACTAGGGCACCGACGACTGGTCCGAGTAAGTAAGCTAGGGTAGACGCTTTAACACCAAAAGCTACGGCTGGGTTAATAAGTCCAACCGATGCTGATGAAGCAGCAATACTACCAAGCATGTAGGCAATTCCGGCAGCGGCAGCCGCAAGTCCAACGGTAAAGCGCTGGAAAAGGGCAGCTGAATAACCGAAGGCTAACAGTCCGGCACCAACGGCCTCGGCGGTGAACACACGCCAGCCAAATTTGCCACCGATGTCTTGCAGCTTATTCTTAACGAAATAGCTGTAGAGCAAGTACGCGGCGTAGGCACCGGCAATTTGCACGACTACATATAGTAACGTACGAATGAGGGTTACTCGGCGAGCCGTAAAAAGGGCTAGGGTTAGGGCAGGATTAAAGTGCGCACCTGACACTCGGTAAAAGGCTAATACCATTGCAGCTATGGTTAAGCCGGCAGCGGCAGCCACAAAGAATGGCACACCAATTGTAGAGCGTTGTACGCTCAATATTAAAAGGGTCAAAAACCCGGTACCAAGAAACTCAGCCACTAATGCAGCTATCTTGCGTCGTTCAAACATTTGAACCTCCACTTAGTTAATACCACAAGAGTATACGCAGTTTGCAGCTTTGTAAAGTGTTAGAGCTTTTAGAAGGCAAAAACTTAAGCAGCTAGCCTATCCGTGGCTCCGTTCGGACGACGAATTCCGACTTCGTGTGAACCGTCTTTACTGATACACAGAAAGATAGCGACAGCCATCCCGAAGCGGGCGTGGACATAGCGAGATTGCGCCTCCTTAGAGTAAGGGAAGAGTTTGGTAGCTACCTCTCGGCTATACCACAAATCGTAATTGAACATCTGTAATCGACCCTCTGACCGCGCACTAACGTGGTCTTTGTTTAGCGTCGTGTAAGGTACTTCATTAATCATTAATCCCACGCCATTGTGAGGCCCCGTCAGTATCGGAAGTCCTTGTGGATTTTGCCGCTTCATGACTTCTTTTTGCTTATCTATACTCAAAAAGTAATCTGGCACTGCCAACAGATAGGTATTATTTCCGACAAAACTTATAAAATGGTCTGGTCTAAAAGAGTTACCTAAAACAGCCCGGGATATGTCGTCTAAAGTTACAATATTATTTGGATTAACTTTACGGTGTGCATCTTCCGCCTTTAACACAGCAGCGCAACCAATACTGTTTGGATCAGTATGATTGTTGTCGTCATCGTGGTAGGCGGCTTTGAACCCGGTGTCTACGTTTCTGCTGGCATAAGCTTTAATGTCAGCCTCCATTGAAGCTTCGGTGTAATCCTGTAAACTTTCACCTGTACATAGTCGCAGGGCGAGAGCGCCGCCTAATGTGCCGCCCGGTATTTGCGGGCCAAGGCTCGACCGATAGACTTCGAACATACTATCTTCGTAGCCGACATCTGGACGTTCATCAATACAGCGAATTATCGCACCTGGCGTGGTGCGATAATAATCATGTGTAATATTCTCAAATAAAGTATTGATCTCTTGTTGCGTAATCTCTCCACTAGCGAGACGCTCTTTAACCGACCAACCTCCCGACCACTCGGCGCGCTGGTTAGGTATTAAATTACCAATTTCTCCAACAACTGTAACAATTCCTTGCTCGCCTGACATGCGTTCTAGCTCTTCCATATTTGCTCTTACAAGCGCGCTTTTACCAATATTTTCTCCCAAGTATCGGGGCACGTGAAGGCCCGACCCAGTCATTTCATATAATTTTGACACATGTACCTTTACTATTAAATCTCGCAAAACAAATGATTTTTATAGCACTCCTCGCTCTTGGGTGAAAATGTGATTATATACCATGATCACATAGGAATCAGGTGTCGAATCCAGCATAAACCTGATACTATAATTGCAAATTAAGGAGCCACATATGTTCAAAGAATTTAAGAAATTTATATTACGAGGAAATGTGGTCGACCTAGCGGTGGCCGTTGTTGTTGGTGCGGCTTTCAACTCTGTTGTGCAGTCGTTTGTTAAAGATATGATCACACCGCTAGTGTCAGCTGTGTATCAGCAGCAAAAATTTTCAGAGGCCTACTTTAGTTTTCGCGGTAGTCACTTTTTGTATGGCGATTTCATTAATAATTTAATTTCGTTCTTCATTATTGCCGCCGTCGTCTTTTTCTTCGTAGTCCAGCCCATAAACAAAGTAGTTACCATTGCGAACCGCAAAGAAACTACAGCTGAACCTTCTACCAAAAAATGTCCCGAGTGCTTGAGCGTTGTTCCAAAAGCGGCGACCCGTTGCGCCTTTTGTACCAGCAAGCTAGTAGTGACTAAATAGTTAGACCAAAGCGGTTCATCAGCCCTCTGCGCGCTGGCTGGCTTATTCGTGGCGTATCAGGCATTGATTCGCTATTGTATTGGGAATAACCATATTCTGATTTATTAGGACTAACAGGTAAAGCATCTAAGCGCTTATAGGTCAGTGAGACGTGCCGCCCATCAACATCCATCAATTCAGGGACAATAATATCTGTAATCAGCTGCCAATGGGGTATTCCCAGTAAGCCTTCTTCGCAACTTGGTATTGGCAAAACATGAGTTTTTAAAACTTCAGTCATTGATAAGACTTATTGCTTATTGCGGCGGCGCTTAAGATTAGCTACTTGTATACGGACGGCGTGTCGGTCTACTAGGGCCTGAGCGTGCTCTAAGCTGACCTGGTCGGTGGCCTCAGCCTTCATCTTTTTAGCGCGCTCCATAGCAGCTGCAGCTTCAGATTCGTTAATTTCGTCGGCATGGTCCGCTTCGTCTACAAGAATACGTAGTTTGTTATTTTCAACTTCAATGGCGCCACCATTTATGGCAAAAAACTCTCGCTGGGCATCGGTATCACGTGCTTGGCGTCGCACAGCCACCACACCCGTTTTAGCAACCGCTATTAGCGGCATGTGGTGGTCGAGTATACCAATCTCACCGTCGAGGGTCGGAACAGTCACTTCATAGACGTCATCGTCAAATTTAGAGCCGCTAAGCGATACTAATTG
>JACMNI010000050.1 GCA_014378615.1 Candidatus Saccharimonadota bacterium
GATTACAAATTCCGCTGCTCGAGGCAGCCGGTTTCGTGCCCATAACAGATTGACTTTTCACCGTAAACATGGATAATGTAGAGGTCGAGGGCCCATAGCTCAGCTGGTTAGAGCACCTGCCTTTTAAGCAGGGTGTCGTGAGTTCAAGTCTCACTGGGCCCTCCAAATAAAAAGAATTACCGCAAGGTAGTCCTTTTTATTTGGCAGAATGAATGTGCTCGAACTCACGACAAAGCCATTTTTCGCAGAAAAAGGGCATAGTGGAGTGAGTTCGCGAAGCGAGGACGCGCGCACGAGCTGGCTCGGAGCACGCCGCAGCGAAGAAGGCGAAGCCGCTGGTCTCACTATGCCCTTTAAGCAAGTCTAACCCAAGCCTCCATCTATAAAGAGTCATGAAGCGATTTTGCTATAGTATTGATAATGAAACAATATTTGAATAAACGATTTGCCAAAAAGCTCTTGTTCATAGGCGGCATTATGGTTGTCATTAGTTCGGCGATTAGCCTGCTTACAGTATTCGATATTTATGGAAAAGTTGATAACTGCTTAGTTGAAACGGCGAAATGCACGCTTAGTGTAGATCAAGTCATAGCTAAAGTCACTTTGGCTACAAGCTATATTGGCATCGCTTTAGTACTAATAGGCTTAACTATACTGATTATTTCGCTAGTGAAGCAAAAGAGATAGTACTGATTACAACGGCTCTCGTGCGGAAAATTATGCGGGCCAGTGCAGCGAAATAACGAGAACTACTTTAAATAATTAGTTTGTAAATGAGTGTGCTTGATCGTATCTATGGCTGATGAAGCTGTCTTTTTACCTCGTATGAACCACACGACCAAGTAGACAATCCCGACATACCCGAAAATTTGATATGCCCGGAATACATCGGCATGCTGGGCCACGAATCCAAATAACAGACTAAACGGAATCATAACGATGTTGGTCGTGAAGCTGATGAGTGATAGAGTCGTTGCGCGTAGGCCCGATGGAATTAGTCCTTGCGCGGTGGCCTCCGCTTGATTAGACACTATAGAATGGAGCGCCGACGCTAAAAGAAAGAAAATTATGCCTGACGCATTAGTTATCAATGAAAAAATTAGAAATGTTAAGAAGAACCAGGGCAATAAGGTCAAAGCACCCTGCCTGCCTATGTAGGGAGCGAGGAACTGGCCAATTGCGCCGGCAATCCATTTTCCAGCGTTTACATATCCCATTGCGACTGCCGATAGGCTAAGACCAAGATAATAAAGACCTCCAAATTCATTTTGCGTGCTTCGAAGCATACCGCCAACGGCTAGGAATAGCGCTAAATGAAACACAACTGGCTGTGACGTAATAATTCGTCTACTAGCTTTAATATGCGCCCAAAACTTAGTATCAAAAGCTTCTTTATGGAACCGAGGCTCTTTAGTGCTGAATAGGACCAGTATATTAATTACAGCTGGTACAAGTGAAAATAAGTAGGTTTCTCTTAGACCGATGTACTGGGCTATATAGCCACCGGCGAGTGAGCTCACAGCCACCCCCACCAAGAATAAACCGTACGATCTACCTTGGTGTTTGTCGTATTGGTCTTCCTGGCCTGTTTCTGCAAGCGAGTCATACATCATGGCCTGAAAGGTGCCAGAAGTGAGGACTATATATAGGGCGTAAACGGCCGTACCCAATAAGTAGGTAATAAAATCATTACTAATTCCCAGAATAAAACTACTTAACCCAAGACTGATAATGGCCAATATTAGGGTATATTTACGCTTCCATTTGTCGGCTAGCACACCAGAGGGTACATCGAGCATAACGGTTATAGATAGGAAGACAACGGCATTAATTGCAATACCAAATGGGCTGATGCCGATCGACTGCATAAATAACTTCTCAACCGCGTACCAGAATACTAGTCCCGTCAGGAAGTTACTAGCGTAAAGTTTCTTTATGTTTGAATGCATGCAGTTATTCTATGCCTAGAACGATCAGATACAAAACACGTTGGTGGAGTTCACGTGATGTCAAGACAACGCCATAATAACGGCACCAAATGTCATAACCAGGCTGCCTATGAGCTTGTTGCGGATGTTGGATTCCTTAAGGTAGCGCCAGCCGAGTAAGACCGAAAACAGTGAGTCTAGTCGGCGAACACTAGTTGCATAACTGGTAAAGGTATTTGCCGTTGCCAGGATATGAAAGAAGCCGCTGGCTAACGAACTTATTGCGCCGCCCAAGATAGCCAATTTGTCTGACTTACCGACGGCCTTAAATTCCTGTCGCCTAAAAATCGGCACGTGTAGCAGAAACAGCCATCCCAGCAAAGACGTGACGTAAAAAATTATAAGCGGGCTGTAACCACTGTTAGCAATAACTTTTATGAGTACGGTATTGACGGCATAACAAAAGGCGACGGCGATACTCAGTTGGGCGCCAGCGCTCGTTACGAGTCGTTTTAGTGGTTCGTACCAGTGAACTCGTTCAGGTTTAATGCTGACAATGTAGGCTCCAACAACCACGGCTAACACTCCAAAAATACCAAACTTAGGCGGACTCTCGCCAAGAAAGATGCTGGCAATCACTAGGGTAAAAACCGGCACAAAGGCATTTAACGGTGCCGTGTACGATAACTCTTCTCTTTTAAGTGCTTCTAAGTTTAACCGAGTTGCAGCAATGGCCGAAATGGTGGAACCTAAAACTATTAACGGCAACGTTTTGAGGACGCTCAATATCTCGTCGCCTCGAGCGACCATAAACGGGGTGAGCACTAGCAACGCCAACGAGTAACCAAGCCAAATGTACATATCGCCACTAACGCTGGCAGCTATCTTTTTACGAAAGAAACCGGAGTACGACTTACCAATGGCGCCTAAAAGAGCGTATATAAACCACATGACAACAGTATAACTGTAAAGCTACTCTCCTAACGCACAACTGCCAGCATTATGGCGAAATAGAACATCTCAACAAAACTGCCCCAAATGCGCTCGTACTTCTGAATGTTGAAGTGGAATTGGGTCAGGCGATTGCCTTTCGGCGGTTCTAAACTGCCAAGATTATGTTTAATAACATAGTGATATAGCCAGACCACATCGGGCGAATAGGCAACTAGTCCAATTAGAAATTGGCCGGTACGTCCATGGCTGATTAGCCAAATAGAAAGGGCGACAGCAAGTATAAAATCGAGCACCAGCACGCTTATAAAGAGCGCTTTACGACTTTTAGTGTTAGGTATAGATTTGAACCCAAAATGGGGAAGCGCATCTAAGATGAAGTGACTGGCGAAGGCGGCTGGAATTGCGAGGGGGAGTGGCAAAAACTTGCCTATGACTGCGCCCGTTAGCAGATGATTAGTTACTGTCATGTTTGATTAATATTAACACTTCTAAGCTCCATTGCTTTTATTGTCTTAGCGGACACTGAGCTAGTAGCTATTGACATAAGCACATTAATTTGCTAAAATATAAGCAACTAAGGTATTCTCTTTAGCATTTACGCAGGTAGTCCCTCTGGAAAACCAATCAATTTAACAGTTTTTCGCATCGCTCTCCCTTTATCATCTGCTGTCCATTTGCGTCAGCCAGAAAAACTAGTATTTGAAACAATAAAATAAATTAAGGAATAAATATGAATCAAAATCATAATTCACGCCGCACCAGCGGCACCAAAATAATGCCCCCGAAACTTAAAACTGTCGGAACGGCAAAAACACGCGGCGCCGCTATCAGGGCGCAACGGCGCAATCAAGATGACGCCAACAAGCTCATAGAGAGCTACGCTAACGCGGGTCAAAAAACTCGCAGCCGAGCTAATGTCATTCAAAACGAAGCCAATAAGCTCAAAGTTACCTTTCTAGGTGGTCTTGCAGAAGTTGGTGAAAAAAACATGGCCGTCATTGAATACGGCGATCAAGCTATAGTCCTAGATTGTGGCAATAACTTAGGTGTTGACTTACCAGGCATCAACTACGAAATTAACGACACCGCCTATCTGGAAACCATCAAGCACAAATTGAAAGCCTACGTTATTACCCACGGACACCTCGACCACATGGGCGGGCTCAAACACATTGTGCCTAGGTTCCCGGCGCCCATTTACGGCTCGCGGTTCACCATTGGCGTCATAGAAAAAGCTTTTGCCGATGACGAGCTAAAACAAAATATAGGCTTTGTGCCTACGTTTGTGATCGCAGATTTGGAAAGTCACGAGCAATTAAAAGTCGGAGCCTTATTAATTGAGTTTATAAGGATTACTCACTCGCTGCCTGATGCCGCTGCCGTTTGTATTACCACTCCCGTTGGGCGCATTCTTGCAACCGGCGATTTTCGGCTCGACCCGGAACCACTAGACCGCCGTCCTAGCGATTTAGCGCGGTTGAAACAGCTGGGCGATGATGGAGTACTACTGTTGCTTAGTGATAGCAGCTACGCGGACGTAGAAGGTCGAGTACCAACCGAGAGTACTTTGCAGCAGAGTTTCTACGACATTATAGATAAGGCCGAGGGCCGAATCTTTGTAGCCGCTTTTTCGAGTAATATGAACCGGGCGCAAATGATAATTAATGCCGCGGTGGCCGCTGGCCGTAACGTCGTGCTTGATGGACGAGGCATGTTAAATTATGCCGAAATTGCGGTTCGGCAGGGAATTTTAAAAGTGCCTAAAGGTACGATTATCCCGGTTACGCAAGCGTTATCGATTGATGACGATAAGCTGTTGGTTATGTGTACCGGTGGTCAGGGTGAGCCGAACGCCGCCTTGCAGCGCATGAGTGATGGCGAACACCGTAATATCAAGTTACATCAGGGCGATACGGTGGTCATTAGCTCGTCACCCATCCCTGGCAACGAGGTACGATACAGTTCAATTGGCGACAAGCTAAGCAAACTGGGGGTTAATCTATTTCGGCACCCAACCCATGCAATAGATGGCTGTGGTCCGCTCCATGTATCTGGCCATGCTAAGCGCGGCGAACTCCGGGAAATGATACAACTCATTCGCCCTAAATTTTTCATACCCGTCCATGGTGGGGCACTACGACGTAAATATCATGCCGAGCTCGGAGTAGCGGAGAGTATACCTCGTAAGAATGTTTTGCTCCCAAATAATGGTGATAGCCTGTACTTTACGGCCGAAACAGTAGAGCAGGGTGGCCAGATGCCGCACGGAAGTCTGCTCGTCGATCAGAACGGGAGTGTCGTTAACGGTATAGTTGTGAAGGACCGTTTAATGTTGAGAGAGGCAGGCATAGCCACCGTAATACTTTCAATCGATAAAAAATCCGGTCAACTGCTTACCAGCCCCGATGTAATCAGCCGCGGCTTTATACCCATGAAAGATTCAGAAGAGCTTATTAGCTTGTTTAGAACCGAACTCCGCCGCGCCGTCCAGCAGCGCTTCAAGCGAGTCGAACTGGACCGCTTCAAACAAGAAATGCGAGATTTCATCACCCATTTCCTCTATGACCAAACCGGCCAAAGCCCGATAGTCATACCCGTTGTGAACATCATTAATGGCCACGTAGAGGCTCGCTCGACCCGCGGTGGTAAGCAACCATCAGTAGCGTTAAAAGCAGCCGCCGACCAGAAACGCTTCCAAGACATGCGAGCCAAGCTACTTACTTAGTTTCGACGCGTTTAGGCTATACTCAGATTATGAAAATGTATCTATCATCGTATAGGCTTGGGAACAAACCGGACGAGCTGCTGAAGCTGCTTGGCAGTAAAAAGCGTACAGCACTTATTGTTAACGCTATTGATTCACTAGAGCCGCAGGAGCGTAAAATCAGGCTACTAGAAGAAGTAGAACGCTTAAAAAGTATCGGTCTTGAACCCGTTGAAATAGACCTTAGGAATTATTTCGGTAAGACCGATGAACTCAAAGCTGAATTGTTACAGTTTGATTTGATTTGGGTTCGTGGTGGTAATGTTTTTATTCTACGACGCGCCTTCAAACAAAGCGGAGCCGACACGTTCTTTGCCAAAATGCTGCAAACTGAACAGGTTGTATACGGCGGTTACAGTGCTGGAATCTGTATACTGCAGCCACATCTGCGCGGTATCGAACTTGTTGACCAACCAGATGTCATTCCTAATGGCTACCAAGCAGAAGTTTTGTGGGATTGTCTTGGCCTATTGCCTTATTGTGTAGCACCACACTACAAATCTGACCACCCGGAGTCTGCTGATATAGATAAAACAGTGGACTATTTTGTCGATAATCATATCCCTTTTATCGCATTAAAGGACGGCCAAGCTATTCTTATTGACGGCTCAAAACAAGTGGTACTAAATTGATATGAATACTTTCTACACAGTGCGGCACGGTGAGACCGAGAATAATCGGGCTAAGCGGCTGTCTGGCTGGATTGATACGCCGCTGACAGCTAATGGGCTGGAGCCCACTAATCGAGTTATAGAGAAATTGGCGTCAGTTGCTATCGATGAAATGTACTCGAGTGATGTTGGTCGGGCTTTTATTACGGCCTACTACCTGGCGCGCGGCTTAAACTTTACAAAAGAGATTCTTCGGTTGCCTGGTTTGCGAGAAGTAAACTACGGCGATGCGGCTAACATGTACAGTGCTGAAGCCTATCGGCTTTATCCGCAGCTTGACCGCGATACTGACTTTACTCCACCTAACGGCGAATCTTTAGCGGTAATGCAACAGCGCGTTTTTACGACTATCGACGATCTAAACAATAAAAATACTGACGCGAATATAGTTTTAGTGTGCCACTCAGGTGTCATGGCGGCGCTTCGAGCCAGCCATGTTGGCGACGACTTTGGCGCTCACAATATTAGCGAATCATACCCGCACGACTATGTTGGTAAATTTACATTTGTTGAAGGCGCCGTACTAACGTTTGAAGAATTCCACGGTTAAGGTAAGCGAAACTCATAATCAAAGGTTGTTAACTATTACTTAATTGTGGCCCGCTACCGTGGCAAGCGTTGGTATAATCAGCCCGATGCACAGGGTACTCGACTATCAGTTCCGGCGCACCAGTCTGCTCATAGTTGCGTGCGTCGGTGTTCTGATAGGCTTGGGGCTGGCACGGTGCGGTGTTTCGGCCACGCCCGCTATGGCGGCCATATGTTTGGGACTGTGCATCTTTATTGCGCCTTACCGCAACCTTGTTAGCGTCTTGCTGGTGCTATTTGCTGCCATCGTCTTTGGGCTGTGGCGAGGCGCAGAGTATAAGCAGGCTGTGTCGCAATACTATACGCTGTATGACAAGACAATTACATTACGCGTAACTGCTCTAACCGACGCAACGTATAACAAAAGTAAACAGCTTAGTTTTGACGCTAATAATGTTAGCTATAACGACCAGCGGCTGGTAGGTAAAATTACCGTCAGTGGCTTTGGACTAAACGCCATATATTTTGGCGATGAGCTGGAAGTGCACGGAAAATTACGGACGACGCTTGGCGCCGCGCAAGGCAGAATGAGTTTTGCGCAGCTGCAATTAGTGCGGCATCACCCATCACTCATTGGCGACATTCGCCGCAATTTTGCCGTCGGCATGCAGAACGCATTACCAGAACCAGTTGATGCTTTTGCGATGGGCTTACTGGTTGGGCAACGGGCCACGCTGCCGTCTGATATCAAGGAATCTTTATTGATGGTCGGCCTGACGCACATTATTGCCGTCTCTGGCTATAACTTAACGATTATTTTGCGAGCCAGTAAGCGGTTGTTAGCCAGCCGGTCCAAGCGACTGTCAACACTGCTGTCGCTGTCGTTGATTGTGATCTTCCTGCTCATTACGGGGTTTAGTGCTTCTATAGTTCGAGCCGCTATCGTGAGTACGCTCAGCATTTACTCCAGTTATTACGGCCGCACATTTAAGCCACTACTGCTGATCTTGCTAGTTGCCGCCGGAACAACTATGGTTAACCCGAATTACTTGTGGAACGATGCCGGTTGGTACTTATCATTTTTAGCCTTTGGCGGCGTTATGATTTTGTCGCCGCTACTGGCGGAGAAGCTGCCTAGGAAGCTGCAGTCTTCGACAATTGTCATGATCGCCGTCGAAAGTTTGGCGGCCGAGATGGCGACGCTGCCATACCTACTGCATACCTTTGGTCAAATGTCGTTTGTCGGGTTGCTGGCGAATACACTCATTGCCGCTTTTATTCCGCTGGCCATGTTGTTGAGTGCCATAGCCGGGCTAGCCGGGATGCTAGCGGCCAGCGTGGCCGGATGGGTGGCCTGGCCAGCCACCCTTCTACTAACCTATATGCTCGACACGGCGCAATTACTGAGCCGCGGGCCCCACGTCTTTCAAAAAAATCTTAGCCTAAATGGCACAGCTACTCTGGAATGTTACGCTGTCGTAGTGTTTGTATGGGCCGTGCCGTACTTTAAAAAACGGGGTAAAGCGGGTATACTAACAGATAAGAATTCAAGCTTAGTACCACTACAGGAAAGGATGCATATCGTATGAGCGGACACTCTAAATGGTCAACAATCAAGCGTGAAAAGGGAGCCAAAGACGCCGCTCGTGGCGCCGTCTTTACTAAAATTGGTAACCTTATAGCCATGAGTGCCCGCAGCGGCACCGACCCCGACACCAATTTTTCTTTGCGTCTGGCCATAGACAAAGCCAAAGCCGCCAACATGCCGTCGGCTAACATCCAAAGGGCCATTGACCGCGTTAAAGACAAGAGCGCCGCTCAAATGACAGAAGTGCTGTACGAAGGTTACGGCCCGGGCGGCGTGGCTATATTAGCCGAGGTTACCACCGACAACATAAATCGTACCTATCCAGAAGTGCGGCTGGCGTTTAGTAAACACGGCGGTAGTATGGGTGAAAAGGGCTCAGTGGCCTTCCAGTTCGACCACAAAGGCATGATCCGCGTCAAAGGCACTGGCGATGCCCTCATGCTCCAGGCTATAGAGGCTGGCGCCGAAGACGTAATAGACGAAGACGATGAATCGGTTATTTACACCGAAGCCAAAGAACTCGCTAAGGTCCGCGATACCCTAAAAGAAGCCGGCCTAGAGATTACTGAAGCCGAGCTAACCTATGTACCAAACACCACCGTCGAAGTAACCGATGCCGCTACGGCCGGTAAAATTATGCGCCTCATGGACGCCCTCGACGCCATCGACGAAGTCAGCAACACCCACGTCAACTTCGACATCCCCGAAGAATTAATACAATAATTATGCCCAATCTTGAAACCGCTTTTTCTATTTGGCAGCAAGATGCCAGTTGTTTCGACTCTGCTCGGCTACCAGATGTGCAAATCCCACTTATGGCTTTAGTAGGGGTATATGCTTGCGTTCCAGAAGTAGTTAAGAATGTTTATGCTTTCCGGAACGCAGTTGCTAGTGATGATCAGCTATGTTCAAGTTTATCGTCAGTTATTCCTAATGATCTAAGATATGAATTTGAGGATGATGAAACGTTCCCAGTCGGAATTGTCCGGGCCGGCAAAACGGCTCATCTACGGGCCCAGCAGGAAGATGCTATGTTAACTGATGGCTTACCAAAAACGGAAACGACTATAACTAGCCGAGAATACTTCTTAACGCGCTTTCTTGGTCAAGCGGCACATAACTATGCCATAAAGTTACAGCCACTTCGACTAGACATGACTATTGCGGTAGTGCCTCTTCGTGATTATTTTCCGAAGAGCTTGGCTTTAATGGAAGTTTATACATGAGAATATTAGGCATCGATCCGGGTACGGGCATTCTTGGTTTTGGCGTTATCGACGTTATTAAAGGGCAGGCTACCTTAGTCGACGCCGGCGTGATACGCACGCCGGTGCACGAAGACGACGCAATTCGGCTACTAACGATTTATGAAGAATTAACAGAGATAATTAAGCTCAATAAGCCGACAGTAATGTCGGTCGAAAAACTGTTTTTTGCGCGCAATGTCACAACGGCAATGACGGTATCGCAAGCCCGCGGAGTGGTACTGCTGTGCGGTATGCAGTCGGGCATGACGATTGCCGAATATACGCCCATGCAGATTAAAATGGCGGTGACGAGCTACGGCAAAGCCGACAAGAAGCAGGTGCAGGAAATGGTACGCGTAATATTACAGCTCAAAGAAATTCCCAAACCCGATGACGCCGCTGACGCTTTGGCAGCGGCTATCACCCACAGCATGACCGTCCGCACATAAAGAAACCTGTATACTTAGAATATGATCGCTATCTTAACGGGAATTGTTCTGGAAAAAACCGCCACTGAGGTCATTCTTGATGTGCAGGGGGTCGGCTATGGCCTGAATGTGACGGCCGAAGACCACGGGCGTTTAGCAAGCGGTGAGACTACCCGAGTGTATATATACGAGCACATCCGTGAACAATCGCATGACTTGTTTGGCTTTCTGACTCGCGACACAAAAAACTTGTTTGAACAGTTGCTAGGCGTAAACGGTGTCGGGCCAAAAATGGCGCTCAATATTTTGAGTGTCGGCACGAGTTCTGAGGTGCGCGTTGCGATTGCTGGTGGTGACGTAAAAACTATCCAACGCGCCAATGGCGTCGGCAAGAAAGTTGCCGAGCGGGTCGTAGTAGAACTGAAAGATAAGGTCGGACTTGTAGGCGTAGATTTAGCGGCTACCGGCATGCTGCAGGGCGAGGGCTTGTTACTTCAAGACGAAGCCGTCGAAGCCCTAGTGGCCCTAGGCTATACTGCGCCCGACGCCGCTAAAGCCTTACAACCGATTGATCCAGCACTGCCAACTGCCGATAGAATTACGCAAGCCTTAAAAGGAGCCCGCTAATGCCCACACCAACCATTTCACTTGGTGACTACACAATTCCGCAAGTCGGTCTTGGCGTTTGGAAGGTTGAAACCAACGAACAATTTGAGGCTGCTTTTAATGCGGCCATAGAAGCTGGCTACCGCCATTTTGATTCGGCACAGGCTTACAAAAATGAGCAAATGCTGGGAGCTGCTTGGTCCGTCTCTAGCATTAAGCGCGAAGACTTATTTTTGACTACAAAAGTTTGGCTCGATAACTTTCCGGCCGGTCGGTTAAAACGCAGCGTCGATGAATCACTCCAAAAGTTACAGACTGATTACATTGATTTACTGCTGCTTCATTTTCCGGTGATTGGTTTACGTAAGGGTGCCTGGAAGGCCCTTGAGTCGGTTAAGGCTACTGGCAAAGTTCGTAGTATTGGCGTCAGTAATTACACCATACGCCATCTTGAAGGTATGAAAAAGTACGCTAGCGAGTTGCCCATTGTAAACCAGGTCGAGCTGCATGTCTTTTTGCAGCAACCAGAACTGGTTGATTACTGCCGTGATAACGGCATTGTTTTAGAAGCCTATTCACCACTAGCCCACGGCAAAGATATGGCCAATGAAACAGTACGAAAACTTGCCGATAAATACGGCAAAAGCTATGCTCAAATTATGCTCCGTTGGTGCATAGAAGAGGGCATGGTTGTACTACCAAAATCAGTTACGCCAAGTCGTATTCAAGAAAATATAGACATCTTCGATTTCAAATTTACCAGCGACGACCTACAAGCCCTTAAAGCCTGCGACCGCGATCTACGCACCTGCTGGAGCCCGGTCCACGTCCCTTAAGTCGTACGAGTAAGTAGTACAACGTAAGCATTTTGGCCAACTAGGCTATAATGTTATGTAATGATTGATCGCATTGTGCAGACGGCCGCTGAGCCCACCGACCCAGTTGAGGTTGAACTAGAAGTTACGCTACGGCCCCACGACTTCAA
>JACMNI010000051.1 GCA_014378615.1 Candidatus Saccharimonadota bacterium
CAGTATGCAAATGACGCTGTAGCCGCTGGTAAACCCCTAAAAGTTATGCCAATGTACTCCGGCATGCAACCGTTCAGCGCCCAATCGGCCGCCGATATCCTTGACCCCGACAGCTACTATAATACGTTTCCATACTACGAATCATTAAACGGCCAACTTGGGACAAAAGAAATATTCTCGGCTTATCTAAACATCACCAAACCAATGCTAATTATTGCCGGTAGCGACGACGAAGCGGCAAGTACTGCGGGCGGTGCCGAAGCGGCATTGCACCTGCTTAAAAAGTATACAAATCCTATCGTCACAGCCAAGTGTGCCTACAGTATTGTCCCGGAAGCAGATCATAGCTTTCACGGGGCAGAAGACGAATTTGCAGTCAAGGTTGCATCATGGCTCAAGTAGAAACGAGGCCATTCGCTGTATTTGATATAGACGGTACCCTTATACGCTGGCAGTTGTATCATGCGCTCGCCGATGAACTCGCGCGTGCTGGCTGCCTTGGAGCAATTGAATATCAAACCGTCCGAGACGCCCGACTGCACTGGAAGAAGCGCAGTAGTCATGATGCCTTCGAGAGCTACGAACGGACCTTAGTGAACTTAATTGATGCAGCACTAAGCGGCATCAGCGAGGAACAATTCAGCGCTGCCTGTACGACTGTAATCGAAGAGTATAAAGATCAGGTGTACACCTACACCCGCGACCTCATTGAAAAGTTGCGGGGCGACGGCTATCTGCTATTTGCTATCTCGGCTTCGCAAGATCAAATAGTACGTTTACTGGCAGCATACTACCAATTCGATGATTGCGGCGGCTCGCTGTATGAAGTAAAAGATGGCTATTTCACCGGCAATAAAGATGTGCTGCAACGAGATCGTAAGCCAGTATTATTGAAAACTTTAGTTAATAAGCACCGAGCTTCGTGGAAGGGCAGTATCGCCGTAGGCGACAGCGCCAGTGACATTCCAATGTTAGAGAGCGTCGAACAGCCTATTGCCTTTAATCCGTCTCGGGAATTATTTGGATACGCTACCGAGCGACTCTGGAAGATTGTAGTCGAACGTAAAAACACTACGTATACATTGCAGCCTGACGGTGGCAAGTATTTTCTAGCTAATTAGTTGCTAATTCTTTTTCGTATTTACTACGAAACTCTTGATATTGTCGCTGCAAAGAATCGTAGGCAACACTGCCGGCGGCACTAAACTGCCGTCCAACTTGCGGGGCCAAGCCGGTGACTAGGGTACGGGCTAGGTCATCAACTTCTTTAAGCTGATTAGCCGTTAAGCAGCTGCCGTCGCCCATAAAAGTCTTCTGGCTCAGTAATGCTTCTGCACTTGGTATGTCATTAGGGGGTCTCTCATTGACGTTTGAAAATGCCCTAGAATACACATTGTCGGTTGTGGCATTAGAAATAATTGCACTGGCGTTTATGACCGTGCCGGCATCGACCGGTGCACCTTTAGTTTTGGCTACTCTTAAAGCATCAAGTTGTTTCTGTATGCTGTTAGCATTTTCCGGCTTGAAGCGACTATGAGGAAAAACTGGAATGGTTATGTCAGTACAGCTGTCTTTTTCAATCGTTGGCGCGAGGGGTGCCTCGCTGACGAGCGGCGACGCAATTGGCGTCTCTGGTGCAGGAGATAGGGCAGTTGGCGCAGCTGGTTCAGCACTTTGATCCACACCGCCGGGGCTACAGGCGCTTATTGCTAATGCTGATACAGCCAGCGCGCTCAATTTAATTCTCCAGTCAATATTTTCAGGATATGTATACTTCATTTCATAAGTATAGCTGTTGCTAGCATTGTCCCTATGAAAATTCCGACAGGGAAGAGCGTGCTACTATGAAGCTATGGACCGCAGTTACTGGCAAAAACAAACTGCCAATCAGCCACTATATCCCGACTTATTATGGAGCCGCCCGGAAAATCGAGCCCACGCTGGTAAGCTACTGGTTGTGGGCGGCCACGCCCAAGGTTTCAACCGCCCGGCTGAAGCTTTCGCACGGGCCGAGCAAGCGGGGGCAGGAACAGTTCGGGTGCTTCTACCCGACGTGTTACAGAAGACGCTGGGACGTGCTTTCGTGGGCGCCGAATTTGGACCAAGCACGCCGAGCGGTAGCTTTGCGGGTAATACGCTCGGTGAGTTGATACCGCTAGCTGCCTGGGCCGATGGTATATTAATGGCCGGTGACCTTGGTCGCAACAGTGAAACGGCTATTCTACTCGAAAAATTTATAGATATGCACGTCGGCCAAATAACCCTAACCTGCGATGCCGTCGATTATGTAGTAGCAACACCGTATCCCATATTGCAGCGCGACAATACTTTGTTAGTTCTTAGTTTTGCGCAACTACAAAAACTGGGCGTGGCCATCAAATACAGCAATGCTTTTACCTTTACCATGGACTTGCTGCACCTGATAGATGCGTTATACGAACTTACAAAACGCTACAAAATGGCAATTATTACCAAGCACCTCGATACCTATGTTTTGGCCGTCGACGGCAAGGTGGTCACTAGTAAAGCCGCCACCGCAATGCCCGTCTGGCGACTTAGAGTAGCCGCCGAAGCAAGCGTCTGGTGGATGCAAAATCCGTCAAGATCGTTGGAGTCGCTGGCTACCGGCGTCTATCAAGCCTTACCGCGGCCAGCGGTTACCTAAACGATCAATCTTTATTTCTTAAATAGACCGAGAAAGCCGCGTTTGGTCTTTGGTATCATAATGCCGTTTAGCATGTCAGCACTAAAGGCGGCTGGAATCTTCCCAGAAGCCGCGTAATAGTAAAGTGCTGTATTTATCAGACTGTTTGCAAACGAACCAAGTACGGCCAGGCTCAAAACGGCTATTACATACAGGACAATCACAAAGATTACCAACGGTAAAGAGTGCACGACTATAGCTCCGAATAACAAAAGGAAGAAAGGCACGATTAGCGCTAATTGAATCAGGAATAATGGCGCATTTACCGTAATCTTAGCAGTAATACTTTCGCCCCATGTCTGTTTGAATAACGCGATAGATCGCTTGATAGATGCGGGCGCGCTGGCATCCTCATCAGCAATGATAGGCAACACGAACATTGTTCCTAGATTCCAGGCAGTACCGAGTATGTAAGCCAATATCCAGCCGATAAATCGGATACGTTCGACCACATACTGCAGGAACATGCCGACGGTAGCGCTTATGATGGAAAAGATGAGTATCTTTCCGGCTTTACCGCGAGCAACACCGATATATTCGGTATAGCTGCGTTTTTGCCCTTTAAATATGTCCAGCATGTTGGCCGCAAGGGCCGTGGCATAAAAATTAATGACGAAGTAGGTAATGATGTAACCCGCGAATGCGAGTACATAGGCAATTGGTGACATGCCATTAGCATCGGTAGAACTTTCTAGGCTGTTACCGGTCTTAAAAGCTAGAAAATAAATGCCAAAAAATACGAGATTTATGCCGATAATCCAGGCGTATGTAATGCCTAGATAACGAAGTAATCCGCGATTGCCAGATAGCACGCTTAGGCTTTGCTTGAGCAAAATCCAGCCGGTGCGGATGCGGCCCCGCTTTTGGCCATTGGCAGCTGGGGCGACAGTGCCATGAGCACTAGGCGTTGGTGCTGAAGGCATGGTCTGTTGTTGCACAATAGTAAAAGCTTGATGCACTGAATCGGGAGTATGCCCAGCGCCTAGTAGCTGTTGCTGTATTTCGTCGGGGCTAATGCCGATTTGGAGTTGGTGACTTATGTAATTTGTAAGATTTTGTATATTTATATCCATATTATTTATTACAGTATCATATTGTCTCGATATTTTATAAAATGAAGATATTATATTTTAGAGCATAAAGTGAGTGTTGCCGTGTCAGAGACTGTATTAGATGCATATTTAGAGAATGTCGCTAAGCGAGATTACTGTCGAGAGAGCGGACTATATGTAACCTACGACTACCTCGATCGCACTATTTCTTTGGAGCAGGCGGTCCAAGATTTAACATTAGCAGGCGGTATAGGGGCGACTGCACTTGGTGAAATCTACCTCCAAGCTGCTGCCGATCAGCCTTCTAAGATGGGTGAGCTGGTCGACAAGGCACGACAGTCCTATGAGGCTCGACTCCGTGACCAAGATCTTACGTATGGAGCTCGAGCGGCCAGCCGGTTGGTTCAATTAGGCCTGCATAGAGCGCTGTTAGGAAAACCGCGGTTTCCTACGCTAACGGAGCTGAGTTTGGCCTACGACGGACTATTGACGGTCGCCGCGGCGCAAGTAAATCCTGCTACTTATAAACCGAGCCAACTAACGCCGCTGGTACAAGGAAAAATTAGAGGTGATATGTCAGAAGCTGCCGTCTTACTGTTAGCCCAGCGATACGCGCTGCACAATGACTTGGCTCAAGACTGGCTACCAGTCAAATCCTTGCTGCGGGCGGATATCGGAACGAGTGTAAAAGGCACTACCAAGCCGGCCGATGGTTGGGACATAGAGATATTCACTCCCAGCGAAATTAACGGTCCCCAAATTTCGTACACCATACAGGTCAAAGCAAGTCGCGTCGCTAAGAAAAAGTATCGCGATCATATTACGGTCGTCGCTGTTCACCCGGATTTAGCACTCAACAGAAACAGTGGTATGACGGCAGTAGAAATAATTAAGGAGTGCGAATTTGAACGGGATAATTCAGATAAAGAAACCAGGGTAACTCGGACTTTAAATGCCCGGACCGAAAAACTACTAGCGTTACTGGACTAACGGCTGGAACATACAGATGTGGTGGGCGAGGGGGGACTTGAACCCCCACGAGCTTGCGCTCACAAGATTTTGAGTCTAGCGTGTATACCAATTTCACCACTCGCCCAATTTTCTACCTGATACGCCGGTCATTGTACTATACTTAAGCTTGGAGAGCCAGTATTGGCCACCGTCACCTACCTATGCCCGATATTACGCCTTTGCCCGAGCCTACAACGCCGCAGCCACCTGCCGGCGTTTCAAACGCGGCCGATTTAATTCGCTCTAAGCTAGATCGTATTTACGCGGTCGAACCAGATGCCAGTACCGAACTTGCCGAGGCCGAAGCTGTTACTAAACGCAGCCCGCACCAGGAATTTATGCACCAGTTAAGTCATTCGGGTAAAGATTTGGCGACAATTCAGACGGAATGGCACAATTATTATGTCCAGCTGAACGACCAGGCTAAGCATGAAGTCTGGCAAGAGTTTTATAGCAATAGTTCACAGCCCACCTCCGCGCCAAGCGGTCCCGCTACCGCATTTGCGCCAGGCCCCATCGATCCGCAACGGCTAGCCGAGCACAAACACAGCGCCAAAAGTTCGCCTAAATATAAAGCACGCGCCGCTAAAACGGCGCGTCCAAAACGAGATCTACGCTCGCCGCAGGCCATTCGCGCTGCTGTCCGCGACCAAGTTACTGCCGGCGGAAAATTACAACCCAAACACCATTTGCAGGCATTGTTATTCGGCCTCGGAGTCGGCTCGATTGTTATTTTCATATTTTTATTTGGCTTCTTCAATGAAGTTATTATTGCGCCCTTTATCCAACCGAGCCGGGCTGCCACTGCAACACCGATTATTGTCGATTCTTCCAGCGTTGCTTCCAGCGCCACACCCCAGGTAATTATTCCTAAAATTAACGTGCAAATTCCTACCGATTTTTCTCAGACCACGACCGACGAAGCCACCATCGAAACTGCCTTAGAGAATGGAATTGTCCATTACCCTACGACCGCAAAACCGGGCCAACAGGGCAATGCCGCCTTCTTCGGGCATTCCAGCAATAACATCTTTAACAAAGGCAAGTATAAATTTGCTTTTGTATTGTTGCACTTAATGGTGCCGGGCGACACATTTTATTTGTCATATGACAACAAAGTCTACGTCTATAAAGTCATAACCAAGACGGTGGTCGATCCAAGTCAAGTCGAAGTACTCAATCCTGTAGCTGGACATGCTTCGACCGCCACACTTATAACCTGTGATCCGCCCGGCACTAGCCTCAAGCGACTTGTTGTTGTTGGCGAGCAGATTAGCCCCGACCCAAGCGGAAACGTCGCCAGCGCGGCTACGCCGACACTTGGTACCACCTCAGTTGACCTTCCGGGCAATGGTCCGACGCTGGCGGGTCGCGTCTTCAGTAGTCCGCTAGGCAAGCTGGTAGGAACAGTGATCATCGTTAGTGGCATTGTGTTCACGCTGCGCTGGGTCAACAAACCGCGACGTTAGTAATTAGAGTTCGCTAGGAATAAGCAGGGCTGACTGACTTAGAGCTGCCTGTGTACCGGTCCCTTTAGTAATGGTGTAACTATATTTGAAATCTGGCGCGAACATCGGTAATACAGCTGGTAGCCCCGCACCGAGGGTGCGGACGTTCTGGTAGTCGTAATCAAAGATTGTCTGTTTGCCGTTACTTATGTAGGTCAGACGATTACCGTCCATCCACTCGGCGTGGGCTTGCGGGGCATCGAGCGGTTGTTTAGCGGTGTAATTGTAGCCGTGCTTGGTTTCTATGTCGTAAACGGCAAAATGCGGACCATTTTCAGCCGTAATGAATTGTGCCGAGCTCGAAAAAGACACGAAATTAGGTTGGTCGACGTGCAATACCTGTACGGGGGTAGGGGACCGGAATAGGTCATTTCCAATCTGCGCCACAGGGTCACGGTAGATGTACACCTTGCTGGCACTACTGGCTCCAACGACGACATAAAAAGAGCCGTCATATTTAGTAACATCTAGTAGATATGTAGCGTCGGCCGCGACCGATCGAATAGTATATATACGGCCGGCAGACTGGAGACTAATGCGTACCTTGCCCGCGCTGGCCCCGGTTTTTGTGGCATATAACAACGTCTCGGAACCATACGACTTAAAGTTGATGACGTCGCTTAAAACTAACACTAAAGCTGGTGTACGTAAGCTGGCGCGACTCAGTGACAACGTGTCGGCGTCATAGATGTAATAACGATCAAATTTACGATCTATAAGCGTTAGCTGCGACGGATTCACCCCTAGTGTCGCGGTCAGATTTTCGGAACGCAGCGGATCTTGTCGGTCGACTAAAACATACTCGGTTTTGGCGTCGAATACATGCTGCAGCAGGACGTGTTGATTATCGTCGGCCCATTCAACCAACCGCCACGACTCGGCTGCACCAGCCGATATTATCGATTCAGGCACCGTAAGCGCTATTGGCTCTTTAACGGGATTTTTGAGGTCATATACATCAAAGGCTCTCGCGGATCCAGGCTGGAGCACCATCAGCCAGCGCTTATCGGGGCTTTGCGTGACCAACCCGGGCACTTGTTCATAGGTTTGTAATTTAGTGGAGGTAATTGTTTTAGGAATCAAGAAAGGATAGTCGTAATGCGCGACTTTACCGCCTTCGATGGTGACGTTCCGTTGCCAGGGCTGGTAGCCGTCACGCTGGACCCGCACATCATAACTATTCTCCGGAAGTGATAGGCGGGTGTTAGTCTGGGTTCTTTCCAGTTTATTATTTATGTAGATGTCGGCCGGACGCGGCTGGCTAGATATAAACACTAACCCGTTCTGAATAACAGTGCCTTTTCGGTCAACGCCAAAACCGTAGGCCTGGTATAGCAGGACCACCGTGGCAATAAGAATTGCGATGCCAATCAAAATATAACCGACATACAGAATAATGGTGTGGCGCAAGCGCTTGCGCGGATCTAAGTAATCCATTCGGTCTTATTATACGGGTAAAGTCAGTAATTAGAGCCGGCATATTTTATTCTGTTTATGACTACTTGTGGTCTGGGCTGGAACGGGGTATGATATGAGTAAATTGAGTAAATAAAAATTGTGAACAAACATTCAGACACTATCATAATTAATGGCCAACACTTCAACGCCCGAACCGGGAAGGCAGTGACGTACAAACGTAGCAACTCGCCGAACGTCCGTAACGTTGATGGCATATTGCCGCAACACATCAGTGGGGCAGTCCTACATGGACCGGCCCAGTACACCGAGCCGCTCAGAAGTGTCGTCAGTAAACCGATTATGGATGTTACTCGCGTTGGCGATCAGTCGGTGCCTAAACGTGCGCTACAGCCGGGTAAAACCTTGATGCGACGGGCCACTGCCAAGCCGTCTCCGAGCCTCAAACGACACACTAAAATTAGCACGATAGCCAGCAAAGCCAATACGGTTGCGGCTAGCGCGATTACGACCAAGATTTCTGCCGCCGCCATCGATGCACGCAAATTACAGCACGCGCAGGGCATCGAAAAAAGTACCTTAGTAAGTCGATTTTCAGAAGAAACTATCGTCCGCACCAAACCAGCCAGACTTACTGCTTCGGCGAGCCACGCTATAGTTGCCGGCCAACAGGCCATCCACGGCCTCGCCAAGCAACCTAGTCTAGACTTGTTCGAACGAGCCCTAGCCAAGGCCTCTAGCCACGAACAGAGTACGCCGCCTCATGTTAAGCGAGCGCTTAAAAAAGCCGCTAAAACCAAGCGCCATCTCAACATGGCGGCAACCGCCTTGGCGTGCCTATTATTGATCGGCTTTATTGGCTACCAAAATGTAGCTAGTGTTAAATTCCAATATGCCAGTAGTCGGGCAGGCTTCCATGCCGCTTTACCAGGTTACAAGCCAGCAGGTTTTTCAGTCGGCAAGCTATCGTACCAAGCTGGCACCGTAAGCGTTAAATTTCACAGCAACAGTGATGACCGCAGTTTTGCAATTACCCAAAAGCCTTCAGTTTGGGACAGCCAAACGCTACGCGACAATGTTGTCGCTACCAGCGGCAAACAGTACCACACCGCCGAAGCTGGCGGACGCACTATCTTTTTGTATGATGATAAAGCTACCTGGGTAAACAGCGGTATCTGGTATCAAGTATCGAATACCGGCAGCCTGACCGAACGTCAAGTCACCGAACTCGCCTCCTCGATGTAGCTTCTACGGTATAGCTACAAAAAATTAATCGCTCTTCCGGAGCGCTTTACAGGGCCGCTGGGCGGCGCCTGTGGCGCTAGCTTACTCCTGCAGATCGATCAATTTTTTGTAGCGCGTAAGCGTTATTTCGGGGTGGGGGCGTTTTCGCCTATACTATTGGGTAATGAAGACTGTTAGAACTCGATTTGCCCCTAGCCCGACTGGATTTTTGCATGTGGGTGGTATTCGTACCGCACTATTCGCGTGGTTACTAGCTCGGCAGAGCAGCGGACAGTTCGTGCTTCGCTTCGAAGATACCGATAAGAAACGCGAAGTCGCAGGCGCCCGCGATCATTTAATAGCCAGTCTTCGAACCTTAGGGCTCGAATATGACGAAGGCCCAGATATTGGTGGGCCGTTTGCGCCCTACACACAGAGCGAGCGCTTAGAGCATTATCAGGCTTGGGCGCAGAAGTTAATTGCCGAGGGCAGAGCCTATGCCGATCCGTACAGTGCCGATGAGGTTCAAGCCTTTCGTGACCAAGCGCGCGCCAGTAAACAGCCGTTTCTCTACCGTAATCACCGTCCTGAGAGTCCGCCGGAGTGGGACGGCACGGCTCCGTTACGGTTCAAGTCGGACCCTAAAGACTATGCTTGGCACGACGCCGTCATGGGCGATCTTAGCACCGGACCAGAAGTTATAGATGACTTCATACTTATAAAATCCGATGGCTATCCGACTTATAACTTCGCCCACATCATCGATGATCTAGAAATGGAAATAACGCATGTCATGCGTGGTCAAGAATTCTTAGCTAGCCAACCTAATTATCTTAATTTATACGAAGCGCTTGAGATAGAACCACCTGTTTTAGTAACCATGCCACACATTTTGGCTGAAAACGGTAACAAAAAATTATCAAAGCGTGATGGTGCCAAAGATGTCTTAGACTATATTCGTGACGGCTATTTACCAGAAACGTTAGTCAATTTTATCGCCAGCTTAGGGTGGAACGATGGCACCGAACAGGAATTGTTCACGACAACTGAACTGATAGAGAAATTCAGCTTAGAACATGTCCAGCGGAGCGGGGCGCGTTTTGACGAAAAGCGATTGGATTGGATGAACGGCGCTAAAATTCGCGAACTACCACTGCCTGAATTATTTGAGCGAAGTACGTCGTTCTGGTCGGAAGCGGGCTTAGCGTCAGATACAGATTACCGACAAAAAGTATTGGGGCTCGTTCAAGAACGTCTGAAATTTTTTGCCGAGATCCCAGAGCTGACTGAGTTCTTTTTCAAAGACCTGCCTGTTGATGATGTACTTATTACCGGCAATAAACAGCTCAAAAGATACTCGTCGGCTGAACTAAAAAATTGGCTTACTGTTAGCCGCGATCGTTTGTCTTTATCAGATTTCACAACTGAAGATATCACTACAATACTTAACGAGCTGCTAAGCGTAACAGGGCAAAAACCAGGGGTGTTATTTAGCTTAATTCGGATAGCCACTACCCAATCGCCGGCTAGCCCGTCGTTAGCAGAGACTATGGCGCTTCTTGGCAAAGACCGGTGCATGAACCGTATCGACCAGCAGCTCAGCGCGCTCAACACCTAGCGCGGCAACGGACTTTATACGCAGGGGTTCACGGCGAGCCGTTGCGCTGTTACAATAGTGCTTATGATTGATGACTTCCGGCCGGCGCCACGCCGTACAGAGTCTTTGCAGGAAAACAAACAAAACCTCAAAGCCGAAACACCAGCCGCTCCTTTGGAGATGGCCACCATACCTTCGTCCATAGCGCCGAACTTTAGTGAGTTTCATGCTTCGGCCCCAACTGTAAGCAGACTGGATCGTCTAAAAAAACGTTGGCCGCCAACCAAGCAGGAGATTGCTGTAGTGGCGGGTATTGCGTTGTTAATTGTCAGCGGGATCGGTGCTTTTACCGTCTTGCATAATGATAAGCCCCCAGTAACGGCTCGTCCCGTGGTCGTCAAAAAAGTAGCTCCTAAACCCGTCGTGCCAACAACCGTTGCTTCTAGTTTGAGTGGCCTGCAAGTCGATCCAGCTCTTAATGCTAAACCGGTCACTGCTATCATGATAGAAAATAGTCCGGACTCGCGGCCCCAGTCCGGGTTATCGCAGGCTAACGTCGTCTTTGAAGCTATTGCCGAAGGCGGTATCACCCGATTCTTAGCGCTGTTCCAAGATACAAATCCAGCGGATGTTGGCCCAATTAGAAGTGTTCGCCCGTATTATTTACAATGGGCCATGGGTTTTGATGCGCCTTTGGCGCACGTCGGCGGCAGCCCAGAGGCCCTCAACGATATTAAAGCTTGGGGCGCTCGCGATCTGGATCAGTTCTTTAACAGCGGCGCCTACCACCGCATCAACAGCCGCTATGCACCTCACAATGTCTACACCGCCGTCGATACGCTATCGCAATTATCAGTCAGCAAAGGCTTTGCCACTAGTTTATTCACCCCTTGGACTCGCAAACCAGAAGCCGCCGCTAAAGCAG
>JACMNI010000052.1 GCA_014378615.1 Candidatus Saccharimonadota bacterium
AATAAACGCACAGTCGGTAATTACTTGCTGCCCTAGTGCCGGTGTTTCGCTATCGTGTGATAATTTATTAATGCAATTAGCATATAAAATAAAAATACCAACCGGGTAGCGAAAAGGTCGGTATTTTAATTTGGAGGGCCAGGAGGGACTCGAACCCTCGACACCCTGCTTAAGAGGCAGGTGCTCTAACCAGCTGAGCTACTGGCCCTTGTTAACGTAATCGCGTAAGCGGTGCAGGCAACTAACCGATTCTAGCAAAGTACCCCTGTTTTTTCAAGTCATGGGGTTTGCAGCTATACTTAATGACATGCACTATTTTCTTAATGGCGGACGAAATGAACGCGCGGTGGTCAAAAGCCGGTCAGCGCTGGACTTCTATCGGCGGTTAAGCGTCCGTAATATCTTAATAATCCCGTACGCTATAACCGAACAGTATTGGCAGCAACTTTGGCACGACCAACAAGATCTATTTGGGGTGCCCGGGCTAGAAGCCAGGGCGCTTACAACGCTTGATACCGATCCATCTAAAATTGCAGACTATGTTAACTGGGCCGATTTTATATATTTACCTGGCGGCGCCCAACAATCGTTATTAACGCGCATGGAACAGCTCGGCACAGGCCAGATTTTAAGCGCAGCTATAGCTAGCGGTTCATTAAAATTACTGGGCGGTGGCAGCGCTGGCGCCATGGTTATGGGCACGCAGTGCATCGTCGGGCACAGTAATGTAAACGCCGTTGTTGCTGGGCTCGACTTGCTGCCGGGCTACATTGTCGATTCGCATTTTACTAACCGCCACCGCGAGAACCGACTGCTCGATGTGCTGCAGGAACACCAGGAACTCATCGGCATTGGCATCGACGAAGACACGGGTATTATTTTATCGGAAGATTTTACTTTACAGACAGTTATGGGAGCTGGTACCGTAAGCGTCTACCGCAATAACAAAAAAGAGATATATGATTCAAACAGCCAGCTCTAGCAACGAGCTCGAAGCCACGCTCAGCGCCGACTTTATTGCCGATAAAGCCCCGCTGATTGGCTCGGCCGGGTTTGCCGCCAATTCGGCGTTTGCTGGGCAAGTGCGGCAGACGGTCTCGCTGCCGTTGTCGGCTGCCACCGTCCAAGCTATCCGCGACCAAGTGCAACCTATGTATGACGAAATTATTAGCGATTGCTGGCCGCAAGGTGAGCCGTTACCATTCGACATGATCCGCTTTGATGCTTTTCTAAATCCAGATAACGACGATATCAAGATACTGGAGATTAATACCCGTAACGTTGGTTTGCATGAAGTCGTTGAGTGGCTCGACGACACGGTCGGCGATGTTATTGGCACAACCAAGAGCTGCTCGCTCAACCAACGGTTTGTAGAAAACCAGAAAATAATACACACCCACCGCGTTGGTGCAGACGAGCCGCTGCTCTATATGAGTCCCGACTTTATCCCGCGTTGGAAATATTTTGAAGCGTTACAAAAAGCCTATGTGAGCGTCGTGCATATTACTGAGCCTGATCAGGGTACTGACGTTGCCGAGGGCATAGCCGTGGACGGCGTGGTGTTCAGGGCCATTACTAGAAAATTAGCCTGGAATCTGAGTCAAAATACTAAAGATTTAGATGGCAAGGGGCTGGCCCGCGTGCTGCAACCGCAATGGATGCGCCCCTTCGGCGTCAAAAGCTATCTACAGCACTTATCGAGCCCGGCAATCTTACGAACCGAAACGTATACTGATGAGCACGCCGAACGCTATCTAACGAATAAAGATCAGCTGGTACTTAAGATAATAGATGGCGGCAATTCTAAATCGGTTTTTTTAGGCGGGCTATATACGCTTGAGGAATGGCAGAAAAAACTAGATATAGCTAGTGAACGCCCCGAGAAATGGATAGTCCAAGATTATTACGCCCCACCGCGGCTGCCAGTACTGGCCCACGGCCTCGGCGCCCGCGAACTGCCGACGCAGCTCGGCATTTTTGTGTTGCCTAGTCCCGAAGACCCCACGCAATTCGACATGGATATTACGGTTAAGTCGTATGCCGGCAGCGAAGCGCACTTTACGTTTGACCCATCGGGACTAAAGCCCGACATCTGGTTTGGGCACGTCATAGAGCTTTTGCCTAACTAACCTCTGGTACAATGGGTACTGATGAAAATACTAAATGGTAAAGAACTAGCCGAATTTATAGCCGAGCGCCAAGCCCACCAGGTGCGGGCCCTGGTGCAGGCCCACGATATCCAGCCTAAACTGGCCATTATTGTCACCATCGACAACCCCGTCATCGATTTGTACATGCGGCTCAAAACCAAGTACGGCGCCGAGCTGGGTATAGAAGTTGAAATCCACCGCGTTGCACAAATGGAAGTGCCCGAGCTAATAGAGCAGTTAAACGTCGACGAAACAATACACGGCATCATCATTCAGTTGCCGCTGGAAGACACTTCGCAAACCGATGACCTATGTAATTTAGTCGACGCGAACAAAGACGTCGACGCGCTGGGTGTTAATGCTAGCTTTGACCCGGCGACACCGATGGCTATCATGTGGCTGCTGGCCGGCTATAACATTGAACTGCGCGGCAAACATATTTTATTGGTAGGGAAGGGCAAACTAGTCGGCGCGCCACTCGAGCGCATGTTAGCCAGCTCTGGCCTAGACGTAGAAGTCGCCGACCGCTCCACCAAAAACTTAGCCAAAGTCGTCAACGAAGCCGATATTATCATTACCGCCACCGGTAGCCCGGCGATCTTGTATGCCGAGATGCTAAAGTCAGGCGCCGTGGTAGTAGACGCCGGCGTTGCCAGCGAAGACGGCAAAACCGTCGGCGACGTCGCCCCCGATGTCTTCACCCGCGACGACCTAACCATTACGCCCGTAAAGGGCGGCGTTGGGCCGCTGACCGTCTGCGCCCTGTTTGATAACGTAATCCGCGCTGCGCGCTTGGTTGTAGATCAGCGCGAAGCCACCGCCACCGATGCCTAAAAACCGAATTATTGGCGTATTCGACTCGGGTATTGGCGGGCTATCCGTGGCTAAGGCCGTAGAAGCGGCTTTGCCGCAACACACCGTATTATTTCGAAATGATGCCAAAAATGTACCGTATGGCAACCGCCCGCCTGCCGAAATTCTGCCACTCATTTTGCCCATCTTTCAGTCGCTTATAGATGACGGCTGCGATGTAATAGTGGTAGCTTGTAACACCGTATCGACTACGCTTATTGGGCCGTTACGCGAGTCGTTTGGGGTGCCGTTTATTGCCATGGAGCCGATGGTAAAACCGTCCGCTCAACTTTCAACTAGTAAAGTTATAGCCATCTGCGCAACGCCTACTACACTTGCCAGTCGTCGCTACGCCGAGCTCAAGCAGCAGTTTGCCAAAGACTTAACGGTAATAGAGCCTGACTGCAGTGAGTGGTCAACACTGATAGAGCGTAGCCAGCTGAACCACGAGACGATAGCACAGCAGTTAGCGCCGGCGCTTGCGGCCGGGGCCGATGTTATTGTTCTTGGTTGTACGCACTATCACTGGATAGAAAACGAGATACAGGATATCGTGGCCGGAAAAGCCGTCGTCTTGCAGCCGGAGCCGGCCGTAATTAGCCAACTTATACGAGTGATTGCACGGCTGCCTTAAACTGCGCGCCGCGGTCTTTATAATTCTGAAACATTCCAAAACTGGCGCAGCCGGTGGAAAGCAAAACGACATCACCAGGTTGGGCGTGCTCTCGCGCCGCGCTCACAATAGCGGGCATAGTGTCGCCGCCCGGCATGAACTGCGTAAAACCAACTCGCTCCAAGGCAGCTTGGATGCGTGGTGCCTGGTCGCCAATAAGCAGGGCCTGACGAACGTTGTTTTCAGCCACTGCCCGGGCCAGATCATCATAACCGGCACCCTTATCGGAGCCGCCCAAAATGACAATCTTTGGTTGGACAAAGGCTTCCATAGCAACAATGGCCGTTTCCGGCGTGGTACCAAAGCTGTCGTCGTAATAGGCTACATTATTAAAAGTTCGAACATGTTCCAAGCGGTGCTCAAGCCCGCTGAAGGTGGTAAGTACACTACGGATAGCGCTTACGTCTTGGGTAATTTGCCACACCGCGGTAATGGCCGCGCAAACATTTTGCCAGTTATGGGCCCCGAGCAGTTTCAATTCACTGGTCTGGCAGATAACCGTGTCGTTAATGACGATTTTGCTGTCAGCCACCATCGCCCCCGGCTCCGTATAAAAGGGCAACTTTTGGCCGTTACCATTTGCGGCAATGGCGCGAGATGTCTCGTTGTCATTGAAGTAGATAGCCAGATCACTAGCCGTTTGATGGGCAAACAGCTGGCTCTTAGCTGTTACGTACTCTTCCATAGTCGCGTGCCAGTTGAGGTGTTCGGGTACTACCATCAGGCAGACACCAATATTGGGCGAAGCTGTGCAATCGATAAGTTGGAAACTAGATAACTCCAGTACCACCCACGAGTCGGGGGTGAGTTTATGTAATAAGTCCAGCGCCGGTACTCCAATATTGCCAGCTAAGTGAACATCTAAGCCCGCCGCGGTCAACATATTAGCTATCAGCGTGCTAGTAGTGCCTTTACCTTTAGTGCCGGTAATCCCGATGGTGTTTGGGGTAGGGCATACCTTGAAAAATTCGTTTATTTGGGTAGTCACTTTATCCGGATCAAGATTTGGGTTAGCTTCAAATAGTACGCGGGGAGGCATACCGGCGGTGCGCACAATTAGGTCAAAGCGGTCCAGATCCTGCAGATAACTAGGCCCTAATACCGAGACGGCCCCAAATGGTAAGACGAGTTCCTCATTTTGGTCTAAAACAGTTAAGTCGTGGCCTTGCGCCAAAAAATACTCATAAGACGAGCGACCCTCAGTGTCAAAGCCGGCGATAGCAATGTTCATAAGGACAGTATACAGGGAAGGGAATTTAGAATTAAGCGCTTAGCTGGGTGCGGACCAGGTCGGCCACCTGACGCGGCGTCATGTCGGCTTTTAGAATGACGGCCGAAACCCCAAGGTCACGGACTTTTTGCGGGATCTCTTGTTCGCCCATGTTGGTTAGAATAATTACCTTCATACTCTTGCCCCACGGGGTAGCGCGCAGTTTTTCTAGCATTACGTCGCCGGTCATAATGGGCATCATTAGGTCTAGCAGGATGATGTCAGGCTTCATTGTTTCCACCAGTTGCAGGCCCAGCTGGCCGTTCTCGGCGGTCTGAACTTCATAGTTCTCGGCCTCAAACTTAAAGCGGTACATCTGACTAATGGCTTGGTCGTCTTCTATAATCGCGATTTTTGGCATAGTAGGTTAATAGTAGAGCAAGACGCCAAGCTTTACAATTATTTTTTGTCCCTGAAATTGCCCAGCGTTTCATCGACGATGGCGACTATTTGGGCGGGCGTATGGTGCGCCTTAACCACGTAGCGGTCCACATTTAAAAAACGAAGCTTCTGCGGAGCTTCGTTTTTACTTATGTTGGTCAGGATAATAACGCGCACGCCACTCCCCCACGAAGTCGCGCGCAACTTCTCCAGCATCTCGTCGCCGGACATGTGCGGCATCTTGAGGTCCAGCAAGATAAGATCAGGGGACTCGGCTTTTATTAGTTTAAGGCCGTCGCTGCCACTATGGGCTACAGTCACGTCATAGCCTTCAAGGCGCAGCTTAAACTCATACATCGCGGCGATGGACGGTTCGTCTTCGATAACACATACCTTATATGCGCCCATTACAGAAGAGTTCTCATGCACATATAATAACAGGAGATGTATTCAGCCATTATTGACAAAAGTGTAGTAATAATATAAAATATGCACACAAATAAGCCGTATGTCAGAATTTACCCAAAACTTATCCGCAGTACGTGTAGCCGCAGCAGAGGACTTTCGAACAAGCACGCCATCACAAGCTCTTGGTTTTTTAGCAACGATGTCTACTTTGACTCTTCACGAAGCAGCAATGATCGAGGCTTTGTTTGCTGTTGGAACCCACTCTCTTGAATGGAGTGGTAATCCTTTGGTTGTCGCGGCAGCCATGGGAGGGTTTAGTCTGGCAGTGGAAACTGGCCTGAGCGCCGGTATATCCAATAGTATTGAAAATTTCAGCCGTGCTACGGGTGAGCTTAAAAACCGATTTTTCAAAAAAGATGTGGATGCGCCAAAACAAAAAGAAAATAAAGTATTGAATGCAATAGACTATGCCTTATTCGCCGCAGCACTAGGGTCTCCTGGGGTTATACTTCGAGATTATAGCAAGCACCCTGATAAAACATTAGCAGAAAACAAACGCACAGGGTATCGCGCGGCTCGTGGCCTCTCGGCAGTTAATGCTACCCTCGGCCTCGTCATCGGCGGCGGTGCAGTCCTAAGCGAAAATTTAGGTGCGGAGGTAGTTCCCGATACGCTAGTGAATTTAGGGAATAATCCTTATTTTTACGCGGCTACCTTTGGAATTGTAGCCACGCGCGCTGCCATTGCTAAACGCATGCATACGAAACACAAAAAAGCTGCTATAACCGGCAATTAGTACAACGATGTAAGCATTTACTTATTGACCTATCTCTAGGTATGACGTACTATCCGAATAGATAGTTCTTTACCATGACATAACAGCACTTGATCCAACCGGAAACAGTGCTGTTTTTTGTTCCTTAGATAAAATAAGAAAATGATATTGCTAAAAAAACAAAAATAGTGTACAATACAACCTAGTAATAAGGATAAAAATGCCAATTTCATCATTCACTCCTGCTATAACTGAGAAGCTTAGTGAGCAATTAGGCTCCATACAACTTCATCGCATCACGCCCTACATAGTTACTGACATCAATAAAATCACAAAGAATCTAGACGGATTTGCTCAACATTTGCCTGATGTGGGCGTCTATTATGCTATAAAGGCAAATCGAGACTTACCAGTTTTGCGCGCCATAGATAGTGATGTAAGAGGGTTTGATATTGCTTCACTCGGAGAATTAAACCTTTTAATGAAAATAGGCATAGATCCTAGTCGAATATTTTTCAGTAACCCAGTTAAGATTCCTCGCCATGTAAAGGCTGCATACAAGATGGGCGTTCGTTACTATGCTTTCGATAGCGTTAATGAAATTGCCAAGCTCGCAAAGTATGCGCCAGGTTCAAATGTATACTTACGGCTCAAAGTTTCCGATAATGGGAGTAAATTTCCATTGTCTAAAAAATTTGGACTTGATGCTCTGTATGCAGCCGACTACTGCTCGCTGGCTCAAGACGCAGGACTTAACGTTATGGGCATAACGTTCCATGTTGGTTCACAGTCCGAAAATCTCCAAGCATGGCAGACTGCCATAGAATTAGTGGGCAAAACGATAGATAGTCTTGAGGCTCGGGATATACATATAACCATGGTAAATCTTGGGGGTGGATTCCCGGCCGATTATGGTGAACCAATACCGCTACTTAAAGATATTGCGGGTTGTATTAAGCAAGCCCAAAAAGATTTTCTCCCAGAAAATGTAGAGTTAATGGCCGAACCAGGGCGCTACGTAGTAGCTAACTCGAGTGTAATGGTGACTTCAGTCATAGGACGTGAACACAGAAGCGGTAGCGACTGGCTATACCTTGATGTAGGTACGTTTCAGGGTCTGATTGAACCACTCGAAATGCCAGGCTGGAAATATCCAGTGTGGAGTAACAAAAGAGCAGGCGGTAGCGACAAGAGCTTTGTCCTTACTGGACCTACATGCGATGCATATGACACGATAGGTTTCGACTACACACTGCCTTCAGATTTAACCGTAGGTGACAAAATTTATATTGGAGCGGTGGGTGCCTATACTTCTGTATATGCCACCCGATTCAACGGATTTTTGCCACCGAAAACCTACTACATAGGACTTGAAACAAATGTCTGAGCAAGTGCTCGATAAGCCTAATATGGCAGAACAAGCCCAACTCTACCGACAGGTAAGTGATGAAATGAGCGTCGGCTATAGAAGAGCTGGCGTTATCGACGCGGGAGAAACAGCAGCTTTATTTGTTGATCCTGCAACTACATTTGCCGATACAAGCTACGGAGTTTTACCGGCATTCACCCCCATTGAACATGCTGTAGGTGCCGGGTATGACGTGGATAGAAGTTATCGATTGATCAATGAAGCTGGTAAGAGCGAGGGTGTATTTTACTTTTGCTTACCTCCAATTGGCGAAGGAGAAATATTTAATGCGGATGTGCCTAAAGTTAATGAAGGATTTATATTTGTTGATCACGCGGCGCAAGATATGTCGACGTCGCTATTTATTACTTCTTTATTAAAAAATAACGGGTTCACCGTTGAAGAGATTCCAATTGAAGATGACCAAGCAGCAGACGGTAATAAACAAGCATCAATATCGTTATACGGTTTCCATAACCCGACGGCTGACTACGATAAACAGGTGACACTTCGCGAAGTAGCGACAGATTACATTGACTCCCTTAGGAATGAAGACGAAGAATTCACTAAGAAAAAAGAAGGGGCTAATTTATATAAAGGCGACGAACTTGAAGAAGAATTAATAGAGTCATTGTGGTCCCTATATCAGTCTCGTTTTCAGTGGTTAGGCGAAAAGCATCCCATATCTATGGAAGACACAAAAGAAGAATTTGTGGGGCTCATTACTTCACCCGATACCGTGGCTTCCATTTATACAGTAGACGGACAGCCTACTTGTTTTCAATATTTCACTGATAATTTGTCAAATGTGTATTGGCTTAATGAGGCGTTTACAGCTGGGCCGGCGATGGGACTAAATGCAGGCGAAAAACTGTTGCACTTACCGGGTGTAGTAGCCAAGGCAGAAAACGTTTTTAATTATGCAGAACCAGTCATGCAACTTGCAGCTATGATGATTGCATCAACCAATGCTCCGTTCATGACATGTTTTGAGAATACTAACCGATCTGAGGTTTACATTCCAAATTTAGTCAAAAAGTATATTGATGGAACTGGAAATATCGTTGAGTTAGCCACGTTAATTGATCGACAAATTTATCGCTGCTTCAAATTTACGAAACAGCTGGCCGAATAGTAAACTTTTCGAAAAATCCTTTTGGCTTAAGTGATTCTTTATGTGTGCGGAGTCCCGAAATGCCGAGGTCTTGTTCGAAGTTTATTTGGGTTATACCTTGATTTAGCGCGATCTGAGCTGACTTGTGCAGTAAGTAGTCAAACATATACCGGTAATTGTAACTCGCCTTTACATGGCTAAAACAAGCTGTCGTTTGCTGCGGTAAAACCTGATAAATTAAAAACCCCTCTAGTTTTTCATCTATGTATAGGCCGTTTGCTTTATAAGGTAACTGGGGAGCTAGTTTAAACAGTCGATCAAGTACTAAAGATTCGCTGCGATCGACGTCATTATGCGAGAATGTATTGGACCAACTGGCAATAACTACTTTAAGTTCTTCAGCCTGGTCGGCGCTCGTCAGGTCTAGCGGGTGAACTGAAGACCGTTGTCCAAACTCTTTTTCGAAAGTGTTCACTTCACGACGAAGCTTACGAATTTCGCTTCCTTCTAACGTAGCCCAAAAATTAGTATCATATAAATACTCAAAATTCTCGCGGTCACTTTCGACTATATACTTCTTGCTGCCCTGAATTTCTGTGTTCTGCGCTACTATAGCTGTGACTCCGGACACTACTGGCTCTTTACCTATTGAAGTTTGGTGCGCAAATATGGCGTCTAGCGTGGCTTCGATATTGCTTTTCCCGAGTAGGGTTATTATCTGCTCACTCTCCATGAATAACACAGTGGAGCTGAGGATTATGTTGTCTTCATGTCTTGAAATAAGTAAGTCGTCATACTGATCGAGCCAAACAATCAGATTACCGTAGCTGAAGTCGGCATAAGGTTCGAATTCTTTAAAAAACGCATTGTACCACTCACGATCGTCTAAAGCGTATCGTCTAAACTTCGGAAACAGGGGTAAACTTTGCATAAATGACAATTCTTCCTTAAAGTATAAGCAGGATCAAATTACCCGCATGTCTATAGTACCAAGTTTAATCTATTTGCCATCTCTTATTGGCATATTATTAGTGGCGTTGGCAACCTTTATTAGTCGAAACGCCCGTGGTGCAGGCTACTTCTCGGTGTTTTCTGTAACGATGGCATTGTGGCTCCTACCGCAGTACATTGCACAAGCAACAGATGGACGCTGGCATGCATTGACCATATTGCGTATCGCAACAATACTCTCCCTATTATCGGCGTTTAGCTTTCTATTGTTCATCTATTCCTACACTCAGTCCAAAAAGCTTACTGCTAAGCGGATCACAGTTTTATCGTTCCCCGCTATTGCAATAGCCTGTTTCGGTTTCAGCAATTTTGTAATCAGGGGCGTGGATGCTTCTGCGTCGGGGATTGCTATTAACGAAGTCGGTCCTGGTTACTTTATAGTTATAACATTTGCCATGCTTTATCTGATATATGGCTTTTATTTGCTTTTGGCAGCTACGGCAAAAATACCGCAGTCAGAACGATCGAAGAATTATGCTTTGGTAATTGGCTTAGCGCAAGCAATGACCTTATCAGCACTATCGTCCACTATTTTTGCGAATAACCAAATAGCGCAATTCTTGATTCCGCTATCACTATTTATAATGTCAATAATTGTCTCGTTTACTATAATTAAGCATCGATTATTTAATATACAATTACTAATAGCACGTACGCTAGCATACATTTTAGTGCTTGCGGTTTCAGCTGCCGGCTTCTCGTTTATTATATTCGGCGGATCTTCTGTGTTATCCGATGGCAAGGAAATACCGTTGCCTCAACAGTTGCTTTACACTTCAGCGGCGCTAATTCTCGCGTTTGTGTTACCGATACTGAAAAAGTACTTCGATCGCGTAACTAATCGATTGTTTTACCGTGACGCTTACGATCCACAAGCGTTCATAGATGAATTCAATAAGATTCTGGTATCGACATACGATCTGACGCCGTTGCTCAGGAGGGGGGCTCAAACAATACAGAACAACCTCAAGGCATCTTATATCCTATTTGGCATTAGAGAGACTGAAACAACTCCACGAAGAATAATAGGCACCCCAGGCCATCCTACTTTTCAGGAGTCGGCTATCGCATATGTTCGATCACAAACTGTACACATGAATACAAAGGTTATTGTAGCTGACCAGCTCGACGAAAAACACGAACAATTGCAGCAAATTATGCAGAGCAATCAGATAGATATTATCGCCAGACTAATTTCCCGCACGAAAGCCGAGGAAGGTGCCGGGTATTTGATAATAGGGCCTAAAAAAAGCGGCAATTCATATAGCGCGCAGGATCTTAAAATAATAGAGATTATTGCGAATGAATCTGTTATTGCCATCCAAAACGCCCTCCGGACCGAGGAAATTCAGCAGTTCAACATAACCCTCCAGGAAAAGGTCAACGACGCCACGAGGAAGCTGCGCCGCACGAATGAGAAGTTGAAGGCTATGGACGAGACCAAGGACGACTTTATTAGTATGGCCAGTCACCAGTTGCGGACGCCGTTGACGAGCGTTAAGGGGTACATTTCTATGGTGCTCGAGGAAGATGCCGGTAAGATCACGCCGACGCAGCGTGATATGCTCGGCCAGGCCTTCTTTAGCTCGCAGCGCATGGTATATCTTATTGCCGACTTGCTTAATGTGTCGCGGCTTAAGACTGGCAAGTTTATTATTGAGCGGGCGCCGATCCAGCTCGACCAGATCGTCCAACAAGAGCTCAGGCAGCTCCAAGAGACGGCCGCGGCGCGCTCACTGACGCTGCAGTTCGATAAACCAGATACTTTTCCGTCCATGATGCTCGACGAAACAAAAACCCGTCAAATAATCATGAACTTTATAGACAACGCTATCTACTACACGCCAGCCGGCGGCCACATAAAAGTGCGTTTGCTCGATAAAGAAAACAGCGTTGAGCTGCGAGTAGAGGACGACGGCATTGGCGTACCAAAAGCCGAGCAACAACACCTCTTCACCAAGTTCTACCGCGCTGGCAACGCCCGCCAAGCCCGCCCCGACGGCACCGGCCTCGGCCTCTACATGGCCAAAAAGGTCATCGTGGCGCAGGGCGGTTCGCTCCTATTTGAGAGTACTGAGAACAAGGGAAGTATCTTTGGATTTATCTTTAGCAAGTCTTTAGCGGCTGATACTCCAGCCGTAGCTCCCACACCGGTTATTCCTGTTCAAGCAGTTAAAGAGGTCAAGACGCCTAAAAGGGAACGCGCCAAAACAAAGTAACACCAACATATTGACAAAATAGCATATATAGAGTAAGATATGTCTATTATGTCTGTTGAAGTATTAGCCGGAAGCGCAAGTGCAGCCGCCTACGTAGTAGGACAAGCCGCTCATTACGTTATGAGCAGTAAAGCTCACCAAGAGTCAGAGCCCCTCATTGCTCAATTAG
>JACMNI010000005.1 GCA_014378615.1 Candidatus Saccharimonadota bacterium
AAAGGCGCGATTACGGTCAACGGCCACACGGCTGCCGAATACTTTGCCGATAGCAGTTACATGCTCGCCAAATTGCAAGAACCGTTCACGGTCCTCGACCTTACTAACAAATACGACGTCAGCGTTGTAGTTTCTGGTGGTGGTCATGACGGCCAAGCTGAAGCAATTCGACTTGGTATCGCCAAAACCCTAGTTCTACTAAACGAAGATGTTAAAAGCACTTTGAAACGAGCAGAGTTACTGTCACGCGATTCTCGCGAGAAAGAACGCAAAAAGTTCGGCCTCAAGGGTGCCCGTAAACAACGCCAGTTTACCAAGCGTTAAACTTTTAGAAGTTACACGACTAGCCTCCCATCGGAGGCTAGTTTAGTTTTGTTACAGGTATACTTACATATATGAATACACCGGAAAAAGTCTTACAGAAGCGCGCGCAGCTTATCGATCGCACGGCTCGGGCACTGCAAATAGATACTGCACTTGTCGATAGTATATTCTCTCGTCAACGACTTTCCAGTTTTCGTATTAACACCATAAAAGTACAAGACGATATTTCCTTGCTAGCCGAACTGGCGGCAGCTGGTTGGTCGGGCCTGCAGTCCACTTTTTATGAAAACGGCTACAGTATAAATGAAGGTAGGGATGCGGTAGTTAACAGCGAAGCGGCCAAGGATGGAAGAATATTCATACAAAATCAAGCCAGTTGGCTGCCGGTTTTAGCTCTTGCTGCCCGATCTGGGGAAAAGATCCTAGATATTTGCGCGGCTCCAGGCGGTAAAGCCTCACATATTGCACAACTAACCGATAATGAAGCCGAACTATGGGTAAATGACAATTCTCGCGCTAGATTGTTTAAATTGCGAGCTAATTTCAGCCGCTTGGGCGTCCGTTACACTGAACAAACCATGTACGGCATCGACCGCCTGCCACATGTGTTACCGTTAATCAGTTTTGATAAGATTTTACTTGACGCTCCATGTAGTGGGGAAGGGCTGATGCGGCTTGAACGGGATAAGGACTTTGAATACTGGTCTACCGCGCAGATAAAACGACTCCAGCAACTGCAAAAGAAAGGCATCATGGCCGCCTGGAAACTCCTTAAACCGGGTGGCACGCTTGTATATAGTACGTGCACGATGGCGCCAGAAGAAAATGAGGCGGTCGTTGATTATCTTCTCAGCCGCACCGACGACAGCGAATTACAATCACTGCCGTTTACTTTCCCAAATCAGTTCGCGGCTATTACCTCATGGAATGGGAAAGCATATAAACATGATCTTAGTCGGTGTTTACGATTGGCTCCTTCGGAGCTGGTAGAAGCCTTTTTTGTGGCCAAGATAACCAAGCGCCTACAGCTGTAAATAAGGTATACTTAAAGGTAATGAATAAACCAGTTATCCTCACCGGCTTGCGGGCCAATGGCGAGCTGCACCTCGGTAATTACCTCGGTGGTATGCTCCCCATGGTCCAGTTGCAGGCCAAATATGCCGGCGAGTATCAGGTTAATATGTTTGTGCCGGATCTCCATAGCTTTACGACGCCGATTGATCACGGCAAATTGTACCTGCAAATTGTCCAAAATCTAAAGCTGTTTGTAGCCGCCGGTCTGGATATTTCAAACGACGATACTTACATCTACCGCCAAAGTTACGTCCCAATGCATAGCGAGTTGACCTGGATTCTAGATTGTTTTACATACTTCGGCGAGCTTAGCCGCATGACCGAGTTTAAAGACAAAGCCAGCCGCTTAGGTCATGAATCTATAAGTGTCGGACTGTACAATTACCCGGCCTTAATGGCAGCTGACATACTACTGTATGCAGCCAAGTATGTACCGGTTGGTGACGATCAGCGGCAGCATATTGAACTTACCCGCGATATTGCATTACGAATGAATAACAAGTTCAATAAAGATTTGTTTGTCGTCCCGGCTGAATGGACAGAACAAGTTGCCTTCGCCGAACGCGACGCCGGTGTACGAATAAAATCGTTACGTAATCCAACCAAAAAAATGAGTAAATCTATCGACGATCCAGCGGGAACGATTCTCCTGACCGATGCTCCAGAAGCAGCAGTTAAAAAGATAATGGGAGCCGAGACCGATTCCTTAGGAGTAATTCATTACGATATAGAGGCTCAGCCAGGCATCAGTAACTTACTACAAATTCTTGCTTTATTAATTAATGAGCCGTTGAGTCGGGTGGCTGATACTTGGGACGGTAAGACAGCCTACAGTGACCTCAAGAAGGCCGTTGCCAATGAGGTCAAAGTATTTTTGCACGATTTTCAGACTAAATTAGCAGCCGTAAATGAGGCCGATTTACTCCGTAAACTCGAAGCCAGTGAATTCCTTATGCGTGATGTCGCTGGACAGCGTTTATACAAGATCCAGCAAGCGGTTGGCCTCAGGCCGTAATACTATGAGTAATCTTGCCCTCAGCCGCGCTCAGCGCCTCGACCAGTACGTGGCAGAACGTCTGCCGCTGCTGAGCCGGGCCTTTGCCGCCAAACTAATTAATGACGGTTTAGTAACCGTGAATGGCGTAGTTAACACTAAGCCGGGCACCAAGATGAAGGGCGGGGAAGTTGTGGCTATAGATTATGACGAGCATAAGTTGGCCGTCATTCCCGATATTGAGTTACCTATAGTTTACGAAGACGATGACTGCGTTGCCGTTATTAAACCAGCTGGGCTACTGACACATAGTAAAGGCGTCTTCAATCCTGAAGCGACTGTTGCTACTTGGCTTAGGACTCGGCTTAATATTCCTGATATGGGCCAGAACCTGGGCGAAGACGGTGCCGATGTCAGCGCCACGGCCCATAATCAACGCGTTGGTATCGTCCACCGACTAGACCGCGCCACTAGCGGAGTTATGATTTGCGCCAAAAATACCGAAGCCTTGAGTTGGCTTCAGAAGCAATTCGGCCAGCGCAAAGTTAAAAAGACCTACGTCGCTATAGTCAAGGGACAGCTAAAACAGCCCCATGCCATGATCGACATGGCCATCGAGCGTAACCCCAAGCACCCCCAGACGTTCCGGGTTGGGATAAATGGCAAGAGTGCCCAAACTGAATATAAAGTACTGTCGGTTAATGAAAAGTACAGTCTACTTGAGTTAAAGCCAACAACGGGACGCACCCATCAGCTGCGTGTACATTTGCATGAAATAGGTCACCCGATAGTTGGCGACACGCTATACGACGGCGTTAAAGCGTCGCGCTTGTATTTACATGCCAAGGAGCTAGAAATTACCTTGCCAAATCGTGAGCGACAAACGTTTTCCGCCCCATTACCAGCTGACTTTGCGGAGTTTATGGAGTCTGTATGACTAATCTAGCTGTTCATGCTGTTACGGCGCAGCAGCTAAAATCTTTTGTGACACACCCATCTCATGCCGTGCTCCTCCACGGCCCCGCTGGTGCCGGAAAAACAGCCTTGGCTTATGAAATGGCCGCCCAGGTGTTAAACAGACCCGATATTAGTAACTATCCATACGTACTAGCTATCGATGCTCCCACCGTAAGCTCTGAGGCCGCCGAAACAGTCCGTACATTAGAACATTTTCTGAGTTTGCGGGTGCCAACTCCCGGTACGATTAACCGGATTGTGATAATCAATGATGCCCACAGTCTCAGCCTAGCAGCTCAAAACTCGTTATTAAAAACCATTGAAGAACCGCCACAGGGCACACTGCTTATATTGACAGCTGTTAGCCTGTCGAGTGTCCTCCCGACAATAAGTTCACGGGCGCAAAGTATAGCTGTACACCGGCCCGCCAAAGCCACCCTGGCCACCCACTTTGCGACGTTACAGCATGAAAGTACCGCTATAGATCAAGCCTACGCCATGAGCGGCGGGTTACCCGGCCTAATGGCAGCCTTGCTCAGTAATTCTGATCACCCGCTCAAGCCGGCGACTGCCATGGCCCGAGCACTGCTACAGGCATCGCTATTTGATCGACTGGTTGCGATTGAAGATTTATCCAAACAGCGGGCGCAGGCCCTCAATGTGCTATTCATTTTGCAGCAAATGGCACATGCGCGGTTGCAGGCGACCACGGACACCCAGTTCAATCGTTGGCAGCAGATTCTCCAAGCCAGTTATATGGCCAGTGAGCAGCTTTTAGGCAGCGCTCAGCCGAAGTTGGTTCTCGATAGCCTTATGTTAAAGCTTAACTAATTTTGCTATACTGACAACAGATATGTATGAGTTAGCAATCGTAGCCGCTTTTGGGGCTCTAGCCTACCACAACGCCAAGGTACGTGACGATGAGTTCGCTAACGTTTCTCGCAAAGTGGGTGACCGCCTTGGTAAACTATGGGACATTGCGCACCAGGGAATGCGTGAAAACCGCTTTCTACGCGCCGAAAAAGCCTTACTAACAATCTTAAAGATAGACGAAAAGAACGCCGCTGCGTATAACCGCCTGGGAATTCTTTACGCTAAACAAAAAGAATATCGTGATGCGATCGACTGCTTTGAGATTGCTAGTAGCATTGAGGCCACTCCATCTAGCTTGCATAATCTAGGGCTAATATATTACGAAACTGAAAACTACGAAAAGGCGAGTGTAGCCTTTGAGCAAGCTCTTAAACTAGAAGATAACTTAGCTGCGCGCCACGTCGCCTATGCTAAGGTGCAAGAGAAACTAGGTAATACGAAGCTAATGTTTCAGGAACTTGAAAAAGCCGCTGATCTAGAGCCCAACAAAGAAACCTTTACGCTACTGCTCAAAGCCTATATTGGTAATGGTATGTTAGCCGAGGCTGATATCATCCAGGACCGTCTAAAGAAAATGGTTGTCACCCCCGGAAAAGCCAAACGTATTTTACGCCCGCGCCGTGTTGTAGTTTAACCCCTGTTTTGATACACTAGTCCGAGCCTCATAAGCCACCTTAGCTCAGCGGTAGAGCAGCTGTTTTGTAAACAGCAGGTCGTCGGTTCGAAACCGACAGGTGGCTCCAATTTTATTATTGCTCGGTCAATGATAAAATCAAAAGGTTAACAATATATCGTGCGGGGTTAGTGAAGCGGTCAAACACTGCAGACTGTAAATCTGCCCTCTTATGAGTTCGTAGGTTCGAATCCTACACCCCGCACCATTAAAAAAGACTCACTTAGTGAGTCTTTTTTAAGGCGTTCAGTTCCTTTTTCAGCCCCAATAGCTGTAATTCTCGATCGACCATCATGGCGTTCACTTGCTCGAGTTGCTCGACTGTTTTAGATAAGCTAGCCAGCACGTTGTGAGCCGAAGTAATGTCCTGAATCACGCCTAAATAACTCAAAACTGTGCCATTATCTTCAACTATGGGTATTATGGTCAATTCATTCCAGAACATACTGCCGTCTTTGCGATAATTCTTAAGCACCACCTTGCATTCCTCATTTCGATGGATCGCAAGTCGCAATTCCGCTAAAACTTCCTGACGGGCGTTGTACGCTTGAAGAAATCGACAGTTACGTCCAAGTACTTCGTCCCGAGTGTAGCCAGTAAGCGTTTCAAAGGTTTTATTGACATCGATAATGGGGTTGTCGGGTTTAGTGGGATCGGTTATGACAACGCCATTCAAGGTGTGGTCGAAAGCTCTAGCTCTGATTTCGGACAAATTGTAGCTCATAGCAGACTCGGTACTATTACATACCACCAATTATAATCTTGGCGAAATATTTTTTCTACACGATTAATCTCACTGATATAACGTACACGTACGTTTTAAGTTGGCTATTAACTATACTTTTGATACAATCTACAGAGTAAATTCGCCGCGATAGCTCAGTGGTAGAGCACTTCCATGGTAAGGAAGGGGTCTTGAGTTCAAATCTCAATCGTGGCTCCATGTATATTCAGCCCCAACTCAATGTCGGGGCTTTTTACTTGCCGACCTGGCTGTCAAAGACTACTATTGTAATATGACTAAAAAGTTATACCGCTCAACAACAGATAGGAAAATTGCCGGCGTTTGCGGTGGATTAGCTGAATATTTCGGCACTGACGCCACTATCATAAGGATCTTATTTTTTATTCTGCTGCTGCCAGGCGGTTTGCCAGGCTTTATTCCATATGTAATCTTATGGGCAGTTGTGCCCAAAGCTCCCTAAAGTCACAAATTTAACTATTGACAAGTTAGCGTAAGCGGCATAGAATGTGGACATATTAGGAAGAATCCAAAAGAAACAACCTAATAAATA
>JACMNI010000002.1 GCA_014378615.1 Candidatus Saccharimonadota bacterium
ATGATAAAAATAAAACGTACCTTGATAAATTTCTTACTGAACTTCATCCAACTGATAACTTCATCTTTAACTTTGATATTTCGTTTGAGGAAACTTTGCGTCGCCACAATTTCAGACATAAAAAGAACGATTTCGGTCCAGATCAAATGAAAGAATGGTATAAACCCGTCGATGACCTAGGATACAACTTTGAATATCGCATTCCAGAAAGCAACTCATTAGAACAGACTGTGGATTTTATACGACATACTGCTGGTATATAGTTGCGATAGCGTCTCCGATGGCCCTCCAAAAATAAGTAGTATTTAAGACTCCTTAATTACTGAGTCTTTCTTTCTTTGTTTGTTAATATATGACTATGAAACCAAAAATAACCGTGATCATACCTGTGTGGAATAGCTATGTAAAATATTTGCGTAACTATATTACTAATCTCTCAGACCAGAAAGTTCCCCTAAATATAATTGTTGTCGATAATTGCTCTGATACTAAAATTCCTACCTTACCTTCCGGGGTTAAAATCTTAAGACTAAACAAAAGAGTAACCGTTGGAGCTGCCAGAAACTATGGTCTTTCTCACACCTATACTGAATACGTATCTTTCCACGACGTAGATGATCAAGTAATTGACGGTACATTACAAAAACTGTTGGGACAGCTAAAGTTGAACAGTAACCTAGTATTGGCTACGGCTCATACACTTAAAGAAAACGAAAAAGGTGAACGATGGCTCAGAAAGCTCCCTTTTGGAGCCTTTTTACTATGTGGCTATCCTACGCTATTTGCGTGGCAACAACTTAACTTCAATATCGTTATGACTAATGGTTCGACATTGATCCGCACGAAGTACGCTAAAGAAGCTGGTGGATTCGGGGAATCAGATTACGGTGAAGATTGGCTCTTTAGTACCGCACTTTGCATGCGTGGTCCTATTAAAGTTAACAAATGGCCGGGTTTAATTTGGGTGCAGCATAGCGATTCCCTGTGGCACAGAGCTCAAACCAAAGAAATTCTCATGAACAACCGACAAGAACTTAGGGAAAGAGTACTAAACGACTCAGCTACGCCATTAATTATTAAAGTAGCGATGCCCCTCATCAAAAAGCGGCAAACTGCAAGAGTTAATCGACTCCTCAACGGACAGACTTTTGTTACACCCTCAAGCTCACCTACTCTTTCAAAATAGTTGCAGTAACGTCTACGATGGCCCTCCAAATAAAAATACCGACCTATTCGCTACCTGGTCGGGATTTTTATTTGGCAGGTTAGGTGGCTAACAGAACTAGGTGCGATCGTTAGTCACAGCCCACTGCGTAAGCGGGCGGCTGGATTAACGTGCGCTGTCCCTCCTTACCCACCAGTTTCGCTATAAACTATAATTTCTCATCTAGCGACTTCGTTATAGCAAGGTGTTTTTTTATAGTTAATGCATGGAACAATTTGATCTTGTAGACCTAAATGATAGAGTCATTGGCACTACCGACAAGCCAACGGCTCATGGAAAGTAATCCGGAGAAATTCACTGTTGGCTTCATTAATACGATGCGCGAGTACTGCAGAGTTAAAGGACTTTAGCTGGCGCAGTCTGTGCAATAACAGATGCTACAATGCTGACAGTGGCCCTCCAAGCATAAACCTTATGAACGACTTAATATTCGTCCAGTCTTTTCCATTATTACTTGACAGTTTAATCTAATATATATACAATAGATTATATGAAGACAGCAACTATCAATTTCAAGACCGACGAGGCGACTAAGGCCAAGGCACAAGATGTAGCGAAGCAAATAGGCATACCGCTTAGTAACTTGCTCAACGCCTACCTATACGAACTCGCTAATACGGGTAGCGTACATTTTACTGCCTCCGAACCTATGACCGAGAAGATGGAGGCACTAATTGTTGAAGCCGAGAAAGAAATTGCAGCCGGCGAGATAAGTGGCCCATTCGAGTCTCTTGAAGCGATGTTTGAACACCTAGATAGTCTGTGATGGTCATTGAAACAACAAAAGCTTTTGATAAACAGTATTCAAAACTGAACCTTAAAGTTAAGATTGCTTTCAAGAGACGGGTTATTGCTTTCAAAGCCAGCCCGTTCGACACTGGTTTACGAAATCACGCTCTGAAGGGCAAGTATCTTGGTTTTAGGAGCATTGACATCACGGGTGATGTCCGTGCACTTTACACTACGCAAGGCGATACCATCATTATCTTCGGGTTTATCGGAACGCACAGTCAGCTCTACGGTTGATCCTTATCTCGGTTGTGATAGCGTACGCCGTGGCCCTCATGACCCTACTAATTGGAATTATTTTACAGTGGATTTTTATTGTTATACTCCATACGTGAAATCTTTGAAACGCAAACGATATATTGTTCCTGCTTTGTCATTAGTACTTGTACGCAGACCGACGCAAGATTAAATTATCTACTTAGCTGTGAATCAAATTGGCTCGGATTCTCGACCGGATGCGATAAAAGTTATTTTAAGTTTCTTTAGACTTACTTTTATTAGTCGTTATGCAAAGCGCTTATACCGAAAAATGATTCACCAATCGTCCAAGAATTATTGGCATCATACTTCGCGTATATAGAAATACGAGTCATTGTGCCGTTGTCTCTCAAAAATGAGCATGGCTCTTGGCCTGCATAACCTACACTGCTTGTTGGATAAGTATCGGTGAACGCATATGGCGTATCGTAATCTCTATCATAATATTTTCCAGTGGAGTTATTCAGTAAGTTTGTTTGGTGGGTGTGTATCGTGCAACTTATTATTCTAGTTTGATACGTGAACGTGGTCGGTTGATACTGATACTGCGCGTAAAAAGTGTAGAAACCAAAGGCCGTGGAGCCGTCAGGAGCCGTGTAAGCACCATTGCCGTTACTGACATACTCAGATCTTTTGCAATTCATATCGTATTGTCTGCTAGGTATTGTCGGTGTGGTGCTACCGCCTATGTAATAGGTGGTGCTCGCGTTGAAGCCCGACCGCGTACCCGCACCAGTACACAACTTTCCCCCTTTACCGTCAGTAAGAGTATCAAACATACTACTTTCTATACTAGTATTCCCGTTTATGTAGGTTTGCGTGGTATGAGAATATTTAACTTCCGACTGGCTTATTGTACTGTTGCTCGATGGGTCACTGATGGTTTTACAGTATCTGGTCAGGTCTACTACCACTCCGATAGGTGCCGCCGTGTAATACGTTTGCCCATTAGTTACCGCCTTTACGCAGTTGTAGATTGCTGTGTTTGTCGGTGGTGCAATGCCAGCAGTTTGATAATCGCTAACTGTCGGGTTCTTAACGACATCATTTAGCAACGACGGGTTTTCTTTAATGTCCTTTTGACTCACGGCCCGGGTTTTGCCCGTGTCAGGGTCTTTTACTAATATGGTTGGTGCGTCAGGATCAGTTTTCTTGATGCCCGTAGGTTTGAGCGTTTGAGTTTGGGTATGGGTTTGTGCAGTGCCGGATTTACCGTTGCTGTGATTAACGACGCTGATTACCCCTGCGGCGCTTCCGCCCACAATAATTACACCCGTAACGGCCGCGGCTACAACATTATGCGTTACAAATGTAGCAATAGTCGCAATTTGTTTTATTGGCGTCGTGATAAGACTAATTAAAGATATGGACATAAGGGCTACTTCTATATTACACCTTGCATAAGCACTATCCTATGCGTGTTCGTCTGGTTAGGCCAGAGCGTGACAAACTTGCTCATATGTCTCTAAGAAGCCAGCAACCTTCATATGTTCAAAATCGATTTTCCTATTTACTCCGTTGAGAAAGATGTAGACCGGCATACCGGCGCTAATGGCTGCTTCAGCGCCCAGCACAGTATCCTCTATGACAATGCAGTCTTCATTGGAACAGCCAAGCTGACGAGCGGCCAAATTATAGACTTCAGGGTCGGGTTTGTGTTTCGTAACATGTTCCTGCCCTAAGACACAGATAAACTTATCCAGAATCCCAATATGGTTCAAAACAGTATCAAGCATAACCGTTGTACTACCGGAAGCTACAGCTAGTAATTTTGGGCCAGCATACTCTTTTATAAATTCGATCGTTGCGGTTACGGGCGTAACGAGATCAACTATTTTGTCTTTATATTCTTTGGTATAGTTAACAATTATTTTGTCTAGGACCGCTTCATCAAGTTCCGGAAATGACATATTAAAGAAATATTTAGTAGTTCTTCCATTTATATTTTTGAATTGATCGTTATCTATATGTAAACCGTACTTTTTGGCACTTTGCTGTAACGCATGGAAGCGGACGTGCTCGCTCAGTACGATTACGCCATCAAAATCGAAAATAATAGCTTTAGACATTACAGATAGTATACGTGAAGCTACAAATAAACGCCGCAGCGACGTGCAGCCAAAAGCGCCAACGAGCGCGTAGTGTTTATTAGCTCAGTTATATCAACTTGCTCGCGGGGACCATGGGCCAAGCGGACGTCGCCTGGGCCATAATGTAGCGTCGGAATGCCCCCCATTCCCGCGTAGAGGCGTAAATCACTTCCGTATGGTGCAGCGCCTATGGATGCGTCGCGTTTTTCGATCAGACTTATTACATCAGTGACCTCTTGGACAAGCGAGTGACCCGTGTCAATGCGTCCACTAGCAAACTGGCCTCCGGGCCATGTTAATGTAACTGGATGGTCGTTTAGCCAAGGATCTTTCTGGCAAGCAACGGAAATAGCATGCTGGAAGGCGGCTCTGGCTGCTGCCGGGTCTTCGTCTAGTATTACCCCAAGTCTGCCCTCGGCTACTAAAAGATCTGGAACACTGGTAACCCAATCCCCGGAGCGAAGAATGCCAATGGAGATGGGATACGGTAAAGGATTGCCATCGAAAAGTTTATCAGCTCGCACGTTGCGAGCTCGCTCTAAGTTAGCAATAGCGGCATAGATAGGTAGAAATGCATCAATAGCGCTATGTCCTGCCAGCCGTGAGCTAGCATGTGTAGCAAGGCCATGAACGCGTAGTTCAAATGTTAGCGCTCCGGCATTGGCAACAACTATTCTGCCGCTCGTAGGCTCAGATATTACGGCAGCCTCGCCACGGTGACCACGAAGCATGGTTGCAAAAGCGCCTAGACCACCATCTTCTTCACTTACAACCGTATGTACTGCAAATGGTTTTTTTAGCTTCACCTCGGAGCTAACTAGCGCTCGTGCGACTGCCAAGTTCGCCGCTACGCCCGCTTTCATGTCACATGCACCCCGTCCGTGTACGGCATTGTTCTTTATGGCGCCACTCCAAGGGTTACGGTCTTCCCAGTTGTTAAGATCGCCCGTCGGCACAACGTCTATGTGGCCCTGCAAAATAAGTGCCGGGGTTTTGCCCGACCCTAGAATGCCAACGGTACCATAGCCCTCAGTACGGGGGGCCTCGGTACCAGGGAAATCCGGATGCACAGCCAGTTCGTCGAGGTCTAACTTCCAGTGATCGACCTCAAAACCGATTTCGGCCAGCAGTCGAGCTTGCCAAGCTTGCATATCGGATTCAGCTGCGGTACCCGTCACGCTCGGTATCTGAAGCATCGTGACAAGCGTTTCCACTAGAACAGCTTCGTCAATTGCATCAAGAACTCTGGCTTCAGCGCTTGTGATCTGGTCCGTTACAGTATGGTTTAAGTTTATATTGCTCATGGTAAAAATAGTTTAATACTTGAAGAATAACAGATATCTAGGGAAAGTCACATTGCCTATTTTAATAATGAAAACAGCCCGACCACGACAGGATACTTCGTAGATATAATAAGGTTAATCGGTAGTATAATTATACTATTAATAGGAGGCCGCCATGCATCAAATAACCCCCTTCATCTGGTTTCAAGGCAACGCCGAAGCAGCCATGAATTATTACATCGAGACATTTCCAAATTCACAGATTGACCATATCGAACGATATGCTGGTGACCAAGGAATTCCAGGCGAAGCAGAGTTGCAAGGTAAAGTCCTAACGGGTGTGTTTAAGCTCAATAATCAACCGTTTATGTGCTTAGACGGCGGGGTCCAATTCCAGCTAACTGGCGCCATATCTTTCTTGATAGAATTCGAGACCCAAGAGGAACTTGATTCCGTTTGGAATAGGCTGCTTGATGGCGGTACGCCACAACAATGTGGCTGGATTACGGATAAGTTTGGCGTTACCTGGCAGATCACGCCAAATGCGTTAGGTAGGATGATGAGTGACCCAAATGCTACTTCCGAGCAGAAGCAAGCCCTCATGCAGGCTATGATGCCTATGGAAAAGCTAGAAATTTCGGTGCTAGAAGCTGCCTTCAATAATGCAAAGAGTTAAAGCCGAGATAAACGACTTTCACTACTGATGAACAGTTGGCAGGACATAGTTTTATCAATCAGCGTACTGGCATTTAATGTTGCTTTAATTCCATCGTTGGTAGGTAAGCAAAAACCGCGAATGACGACCAGCCTGATCACTGCCGTATTCTTAATACCACAAGTGATAGTTTTCTTCAGCCTGTCACTCTGGTATTCGTTCGCTATGGCGCTTATTAATTCCCTGCTTTGGTTTACTTTACTGGCTCAAGCATATTCCAAGTCAAAGGGCAAAACGTAGAGCTCATAGGTGCTCAAAATTATTTGCTACTATTAACGTATGCCACTCCTATATATAACTGGCCCGTCCGGTGCTGGTAAATCAACAGTTGCTTCCGAGCTAATACGAAGAGGGTATCAGGCTTACGATGCCGATAAACACCTCTGTGTTTGGTTTAACAATGAGACCGGTAAGCAAGTAGACTACCCTCACAACAAACGCGATCGGGGCGACGAATGGCAACAACACCACAGTATAAAAATGGTAAAAGAACGTGTTGCGACTATTGCACGAAATGCTGGTAACGATGTGGTGTTTATTTGTGGAATAGCCCCCAACGACTTAGAGGTAGCGAAAGAGTATTTTGACAAAGTGGTATGCCTGTTAATTGACAAGCAACTTATGATTAAACGCGTTACCACACGCGACAATAATACTTATGGGCATGATTCGGACCAGCTGAATATAATGCAGCAGTGGTATGATCGAACCGTCAATAAATACCAAGATCATGGAGCCGTTATGATAGACGCGTCTAAGCCCATAAATGAAGTTGTAGATCGTGTTTTGAATGAATCGAAAAGTATCTGATGCGTAATCATTTAATTGGTACAATGTCTAGATGAACGAGCAAAATTACTACCGAATCAGTATTAAGGGCATCGTAATTGATGCTGACGGTCGGATTCTCCTGTCGCGTGAAGATAACGGCAAATGGGAGATGCTCGGTGGTGGCCTCGATCATAACGAGGACCCCATCGACTGCCTAAGCAGAGAGGTTCGCGAAGAGACCGGACTTGAAGTAACCTATGTGTCTAAAGCGCCTCTGTATTTTGTAACCTCAAAGCGGGAAGGTAAAGATACGTACCTCGCAAACGTAATTTACGAGATCAAGCTTAAGAATATGGATTTTACGCCATCAGATGAATGCCAGGAGTTACGCTTCTTTAGCCTACAGGAAATGCACGAGGTTGACCTCTTTGCCAATGTCAAAAAACTGTTGGATTTGCTTGAACAGTAGCTTTTTTACACATTACTTAGTTGCTACACTACTAAAGTATGGATCCTGATTATGCTTCACTTCGAGCTTATATTGATACCCAGCGCCGTTCGGGTGTCACAGATACAGTTATTCACCAGAATCTGCATGCTTCTGGCTGGCCCGACGCGACTGTTCAGCAAGTTTTAATTCCATTGCCGCAGTCCGTTAGCATATCGGCTAGCGCGTCAGACGACGGCTTTTTCTCAGGCCGGATTAGACGTCTAGGGTTCTTGATGGCTATCGTCTACTTCCTGGCCTACTTCGTAGCGGCCTTAGCCATATCTTTCATAGGCCATGGGTCACGAATTATCAATATAGTAACAGTACTTATGGGTATGCTCGCGATCTTAGCGGTAATACCGATACTCATTTCTATTCACATTCGCCGCTGGCACGACCTAAATCAATCGGGCTGGCTAACGCTACTTAATTTAATACCTTTTATTGGTCTCATTATAAGTGTGGCACTTCTATTTATTCCCGGCTCTGTCTCAGCTAATACGTATGGTAATATTGCGGCAAGATCTTTATCTCCCCGCTCTATATTTGGCTTCGCAAAGTAGAAAGCTAATATTAGTTTTACTATCGGTTGGTTTAATGCTATAAAGCTATGATGCGAAAGCCGTCAATTTACAGGTTAGTAGAAAGAGCTGAACAGCGTAAGATAAACACACGAGAACGACAAGCAATTGCACGAAAATTACCTATTCTAACCTTACTCGATGACATTATTCGGGTTATAAATGATGGGCCGCCTTGTCCAATATCATCCTTTACTGCAAGCAAGCTATCTCAGACCGAAATATTAATGGGCGAGCGGTCAGCTGACACTCGGCTCATAGCAACTCCCATGAGTGAGGGCCTGGCTTTAGACTTTAGCACTAGTGGTCTGGTATATAACGGACTGCATCGCTTAGTCATGTTGCGCGATGGAAGTCTTACCTATACTACCTATCCGGCTGTAGATAGGCTAGGTCAAAGTGAGTTAGCCTCTCAAAAATTTATGGGCGCCGATCAAATTGCCACCTACAGAAATGCGATTCCGGAATTATCACAAGCTGTTGCTCTTTTAGGCCAGGAACAGGCTGCTAATTGGCCTAATGTGCCAGCTTAATCTCACAAAAACCGTTATTACCATGAATGACTGTTATGATAAGGGTAATGTTTAAACGTGAACCACCCATTGGTATAACTATATGCGACTAACTGCCGGACAAGCGGCCCCTAACTTTAACATAGTAGATGTTAATGGCACTCCCGTTGCTCTAAGTAATTACGCTGGCAAGTATGTACTAGTGAGTTTCTTTCGGTACGCCGGCTGTCCTTTTTGCAACTTAACACTGATAGATCTCATAGAGCGCTATAAAAACTTTTCGGATCGTGGGCTGCAGACAGTTGCCTTCTTCCAATCCGACGATGAAAGTATAGCTAAATACGTAGCCGCTAAACAGCCGCCCTTCCCCGTCGTCGCCGATCCACAAAAAGTTGTGTACGATATGTATAAGATAGAATCTTCTAAAGTTGGCGCCCTAAAAAGTTTAGCTGCAGCACCCAAAACTATCGCTGCTATTGCCCGGGGCAAAGTAGCGCAAGGTGCGCTAAATGGTGACAGCTTTCTGATGCCCGCTCAGTTTGTAATCGGGCCTGATGGCACTATCGTAATAGCTCATTATGGTACTGATTTTGCCGACAAAATTCCATTATTAGACATCGAAGAGACCATTTTGACTAAAGTAACTCGGCCGTAAACTACCCCTGGCCATGGTATAATTAGACTATGCAAACGAATTATATTCGGACTTTTGGGGTGGTAATAGCGATTATGGTCATCGGGCTTACCGGATTCGGCAATGTGCTAGCCGCCAAGCCGGGTTCCGCGACCGCTGTACCGATTGGTAATGACATTTCATGGCCACAGTGTAATAAGCCTTATCCAACAGGACAAGCTTTTGGTATTGTTGGACTTAATAACGGCCTCGCCAATAACACCAACCCTTGTTTTGAAAGCCAATTAGCCTGGGCCCAGCAGTCAAAGGGTACGACACCGCAGGATAAAGCTGCCATCTACGTTAATACTGCTAATCCGGCGCTAGCGGGTAGTTATTGGCCTAGCGATAATACGTACAACGGCGTCACAATCAACAATCCTTATGGCACTTGCCGCCATGACAATACCCCTGCCTGCGCCTATATTTATGGCTACGCCAAAGCCAATGACGACGCCACCATTCGCGGTGTCATAAGTCCGTCTAGCTACATGTGGTGGTTAGACGTGGAGACCATGAATAGCTGGGAACCAAATAAAGAGGCCAATGCCGCCGATTTAGAAGGTATGGTTGCCTATTTCAAGACGATTAATGTTAAAGGCATTGGTATTTATTCGACCGGCTATCAATGGGGCCAAATTGTCGGCAAGACCAGCGACACCAGCAGCCTGAACGGTTTACCGAGCTGGTTGGCAGGCGCTTCATCACAAAAAGGCGCTATAGCTAACTGTGCTCTACCTCCCCTGACAACCGGTGGTAAAGTTACGCTGACGCAATATGTGGCCAACCGACTCGACTATAATTACTCTTGTATCTGACATGTATTTCATTGAACAAAAATAAAGAACGGACACAAAATATGCTTGCGCCAACGGTACCTAAAAATGAATCACAACGAATAGCTACCCTTAATCAGCTAGACCTTTTAGATAGCCGAAGCCAAGAACGTTTTAGTCATAGTTGCCGAGCTGTTTAAAGTGCCAATAGCCATGGTTAATATGATTACCCCAGACACTCAGGTGAATGTTGCATGTTTTGGCATGGATGCTGGCTTTCAGGGTGGACGGCGCACGTCGTTTTGTGGACGCACCATCTTAACCGACGAACCGCTGATCATTAATGACGCCCTGCTAGATGAGCGTTTTAAAGATAACCCTAACGTCATCGAAGGATTACGCGTCCGGGCTTATGCAGGGATTCCACTGCGAGCCGTCGATGGTACCCACCCTGGCGCCCTCTGCCTAATAGACATAGGACCACGAGTCTTCACAACTAAAGAGATTGACCTCTTAAAAGATTTAGCCGCGTGGGCCGAGATAGAATTGAACTCCACACAGCTACGCGAAGCTACTGAAGCCCTCACTACAGCCCGCGACGATCTGAACGAGCCGACACCGAGTAATTGTAGCTGGCACCTGCCGGTAGCGAACCATTGTTAGCAGTTACGCCGTCACCGTGCTCGTTGCTGGTCCAATCGTCTTGGCTAATGGATTGACACCAGAGTAGTAGAAAGTTGAGGGCGCTGTAATATCTACCCAGCTGATAGTGCTCGATCCAGTATTAGTGACCGTATAGTATAAAGTAAGTCGTCTCCAGGCCGCGTTTGACCAGGGCTAATAGCGACGCTACAAGTTGCGCCTGCTGCCATGACATAACTTTTCGTTGCAAGCGCCATACTTGAACAAAGCACTAGAACTGCTAAGGTACGAATTCCTAATGATAGTTTTGTTAGCCCACCCCAACTCATCACTGTCCGCCTAGATTTCCGAGCGACACAGGGCCAACCTCTACAACACGGTCAATGCTCGGTCGATACATAATAGCTATCTTGTGTTTTTGATATATTAAAATTTTATCGCCGTTTTGAGCCCGCTTGAAAAACGGCGTCGTCAATTTTGATTTGTCGGTTATGGTGGCGAGAGCTGGTACTTCATCGCTCGGCAGTAAGAAGTGTTTATTAACTCGATCTTCTACGACTTGTAAGCTCGCCTTACCGTCCAATGTTTTTGAAGCCTGATCGGCTCGCAACACGAAGATTGCTCCAAAAATTAGTAAAACTACGAGTACTACTGCTCCCGCGATATATAGTTTTCGCGATTTAATTTTTGAGAATTTCGATGGAACAGTTGACTCAGTTGAATGCACGCGTCGACTATTTGGCGGCCTAGAGCGAGGGTTATTGACAAACTCCATCTAGTTATCACTTTCAAGATACCAGCCACCGAAGGCAAGCATAGCCGCCGCGGCCGTTGCGTTATTAGTAATCCAGAATTGTGGCGCTAGGAAAGTAGTGTTAGTCGGAATATTTGTAGTGGCTGTTCCAGTAACTTGAGCACTACCTGCGGAGTTAGTAGACAAGTTGGTGACCCTGTAAGTTATAGTCGAGCCGTTTGGTGGGCAATAGATGATCAGTTCATATAAATCAGTTGCATTTACGGGAAAGCTTGCTCCAAGGTCGACTACCGTTGGCGCTGTACCGGTAACATTATTTACCCATTTCCAGTTACCAGTGTTGGCATTTATAGCTACCCCTATTTTTCCTGGGGCTGTGCTAGTAATTGGGTCTACGTTGGTAATAGCGGCAGTTGAGTCTGACAGTCCCACGAAAGCTCGATTACCAGCCGCTAAAGTCTCTGCGCCAAATCGGATCGTGTAAAAGAACCCGCCTAGATTTGCCGCGTTGCCTCGCCATACCTGAAGGGTACTCTGTCTGTGAGAAGCCACAGTACCAGCTGTAGCTCCTGAGCTAAACGTAGCCCTGCGGGTAGATGTTAAGAGATTAGTGCTTGCCGGGGTCGGGTTGTTGGCCGTTCCAGTATTCGTAAACAAAGAACCAGTACCGCCGACGAATGTTGTCAATGTGGTACCACCGGCAGGGTTCATATAAGAGATCCTGTTAAAGCCAAGATTTGCTTGCACTGGCGTATCCACACCCGATGGTCCCATCCATTTTGGCAATACTCTTCCAGCTATACTTTTAGCGTAAAAGCGTAGATTGTTAGCAGTAGGAGTGGTCGGATCATTTTGAGCTGCCATTTGCAGTCCACCAGATTGAATATCCAGTCCAATATCCCAGCCGGAACCAATATAAATGGCGCTTTCGGTGCCACTACCTGGGGTGGTGGGACCTTCGAGCTTGATTCCATACTCAGTGACACCGGCTGCTGCACCGGTAGCATTGGCGGCGATGCGCAAGCCACTCCAGGTACCACCGGTTGTTCCACCCGGTGCGAAGTCTATAATTACGCCAGACGATTCAACCGCTGCCGCGCCACCCTTATAATTTACATGTAGTCCGTTCACTCCAGCGGTTGTGACGCCTGTGCTACTCGCATTACTGATACTTACCTGATCGGCAGTCGGCACGGTTGTACCAGAGTTTACCGTAAGCGAAGTCGCTGCGGCATTGGCATTGGTTATTGTCGTGGCACCGTTCAAGTTGACCGCACCAGTTCCCGTTGCGAATGTTCCTGACCCAGACATCGCAAAATTACCACTCGACTGCGTGTAACCGGTTGCGCCACTTATCGCACCGGCGCTCGAGATATTTATCCCAGATGAGGCTATAGTTACCGGCGCGCTTACATTACCAATGAGTGTGGCTGCCGTCCCGGAAGTGTTGAAGCTGAGCGCACCTGTGGCCGTGAGCGTCGATGCAGCCATAGTAATTGGCGCACTGACGTTGCCAATAAGAGTAGCTGCTGTACCTGTGGTATTCAAGCTGGTAGATCCAGTGGCCGTTAAACCTCCAGTCGTCTGAATTAGACCGGCGCCTGCGTTCAATGCAGACACATTTACACCCGAGGTAGTCACACCTAGATATGTTGTGCCGCCGCCATTACTCGAAACAGTAAATAGAGTCCCAACTGTAGATGCGGCGTCTTGAATCTTCAATGCACCCCCCGTTGCACCCAATAAGATTTGCGGATTTGTTGCTCCTGAAGCAGTGTATACCTGCTGTAGTGTAAGGCTGCCAACGCAGTTCGCTAATGTTTGTAAACAAAAGGTATCGGTAGCACCAGCAGCGGGAATTGTTAAGGTGCTGTCTTGAGCATACTGCGCACTTTGAATAGTAGCTTTGAATGCGCTAAGACTATTAGCTATCGCTAAACTACCGCTCGTGGTACTTACTGTGCCAATCGTCAGGCCACCGCTGATTTTCGTTGCGCCCGAATTGTCTACTGAGAACAACTGTGTACCAAGACCAGCGCCGCTACTGGCGCGAACACTTAGAAGGGCTGTTCCGGCCGTTAATGCGGTGTCGGCATCTTGAATATCAAAGCCTGTGCGAGTTGTATCAAGCTTAACTTCAGGAGTAGTTCCGCCGGTTGATGCGGTGTAGCCTGTCTGTAAAGTCGGAGTCGCACCAGTACAAGATGCAAAGCCCAGTACGCCCGATCCATTTGTGTCTTTCAAGCAGTCACCTGACGAACCAAGGGCTGTTGGGAGAGTTAGAGTATAACCGGTGCCGGACGTTACACCGGTTTGGATCGTAATGGTGTTGGCGTTAGTTGCGTTATTTATTACAAGCTTGCCGTCGATACCAGATGCCCCGGCTTTGCCGAAGAGGACCCGGTTGGCGCTGCTGTCGACCGTAAAGATTTCTGAACCCGAGGCGTTCTGCACCTGGAAGGCCGCAGCGTTGGTGGACTTAACGTAGATGTTGCGGTTGGTGGCCGTGGTCTGATCAACATTCCCAAACAACACGTTACCAATGTTGAGCTCGTTAGAGGACGTAGCAGCAGTAGCAGCAACCGCCTGCCCAATGATAATGTTATTACTACCCGTGGTAAGGTTGTTGCCAGCGGTATAGCCAA
>JACMNI010000006.1 GCA_014378615.1 Candidatus Saccharimonadota bacterium
AAATAGCAACTCCTCCCGCTAATCCACGCCTAAAATTAGTAAAAACGGCGGTAGGCGGTCTGACTTTACCGCTGATAGTAGTTGGGTTGTTCTTCCTGATACGAATGAGACGGCAGAAACCGATTGTGTCGGCTGACTTAGGAGCATTAGCTTCACCTCCAGCTGACACAGCTATCGTTGTCCCAGCAGCAACGACACCACAGGTGGTATCGACAGTACTGCCTGTAGCTGACACACCAGCTGTAACTGTCCCGCCACAAGTCATTAGCTAAGATAAATATTCTTGCGAGGTCTGGGAGCACGTTTTTTAAAGGTATATACTAGACAAACGCCACAATAGTGTAAGCTAGTACTAGCATCAAATTTATAAGGAGACAGAGATGGTCACAGGATATTGCGTCAAATGTAAAGAAAAAGGTGTTGATTTGTCAGCTCCACAGATCGTTCAAACTAAAACTGGTGGTTTCATGGCCAAGGGCAAGCACGAAAAATGCGGTACCACTGTATGCGCTATGATGTCTAAAGACACTGCCGAAAACGCAGTCAAAGACGGCGCTACCAAAGCTTACTAGTTAGATTTTTGTAGCTGGTATCTAAGTCATTTTAGATTTTAAAAAGCTCCCTTCATCGGGAGCTTTTTATTTTACTGTTATTATAGAAAGCATGATTCCAGAAACACTCGTGCTTGCGCGAAAAATGTACGAAATTGCTGAGGCTATTGAGACTAATCTACCGGAAGAGAAGTGGCGGACAGCTATAAAAATTAAAAATTCCGTAAATGATGCTTATTTTAATATCGCTCAAATTGAGGGCGCGGGCTTTAACGAAAGCCAAGACTTCGATTGTGCAAATGCCCGTAAAGCTCTGAGTGCGCTTAAAGCTATGTACATTTTTGCCCACAAAGAACAGATGACTGAGCTAGACCCAACCTTAGTCGTAGTTATTGATACGCTGATCGAAAAAATTGATGTTGTTAATGCTGACAGTAAAAAAGCCGCAAGAATTAAAGACAAAAAAGACTTAGAGCCTTGGCTCGAGAAGTATCGCATCTGGCAAAAAATTTCTAAGAAATAGCCAGCTCTAGTAACTACTGTGCCGATGGAACGCAGGTGCCACTTGGCATATTGGCCACAACCTTGCAGCCGCTGGAAAGAACGTGGGTTTTATGAGTCTTCGGCAGGACATCGCTAGCTGAAACCGGTGCTTGTCCGCCAACAATATTTTTGGCGGGCGTATCGGTGCGAGTGCCGTTACCCGTGGGCTGAGAGGCAGCATAGGTTAAGCTGGCCTGTTGCTGAGTAGCTGGATCTCGGCCGGCGCGGGGAGCGCCAGTCTCGGTCTGAACCTGGGCCGTCAACGATTTCTCGAACTGGCTGGGCGTTAATTGCGGAGACCGGTTGGCGACAACCAATTGCTGACTGGCGAATAGTGTCATTACTGCACAACCAGCAAAGAAAAATTTTGAACGGATTAGACTTTTAAAAGTTTCAAACATAATACTACCTTACTTGACCATTATTGTTAGTGCACTGGAGGGAACATTGTCACTGTCGGTCAATGTTATCATGTAGGGTCCAGGCGGCAATAGATTACGGTTGCTGGGCAGGCTGACAGTGGCGACACCGTTTTGGACTACGATAGGCAAGTCGACTAAGCGCATATTAGAATCCATCTGGTGTGTTACTGACCCCGGCCGTATGAGTTGGGCCCATTTGATGGTTTTGCCGTTGGCATTGACGTTAAAGGCGATGTTTTGCCCATAAGTTATAGCGGCCGGTACGTTTGAAATTACGGGTCGTGCACTACGAAACAGGTAACTCGGTTCATAAACTGATATTTTTAGTTCAAAATAGCCACTTCCAGGATTAGAACCGAAGACGGCAACTCTCCCGTCGGGCAACAATAACGAACTGGAGTGGTAATTGCGGCCCACAGGATCGGCAGGTAACGTCGTCCACATGTTAGTTGCTGGATCGTAGCTGGCGGCGCTCAGCACGTTAGTCGACTCATTCCGATTCAACTGAGCGCCATTCATTGTCAAGACGGTACGGTCTGGTAGGGTTGCGGCGTTCAAGTACATTTTACCCATACCTGGTAAATCGGGACCTGGCTTATAGGTTGGGGTCGCCGCCTTCAGATCGATAATGTCGGTGAGGTTAATCGCCGGATTAAGGGTATTGCTATTACCACCACCAGTGATCAACACCTTCTGATCTTGAGCTGGCGGGAGTAGGAAGGAGCTGGCTTGGTCGCGCATGTCCTTCATTCGAAGGCCAGCTATAGCTCCAATCGAACCCGTATCCGGATTAAATATGGCTGAGCCGCTGCCCGGTAAACCGTTGCCAAAGACGTGGGCACCACTGTAAAACATCCGACCGTCCTGCATTAAGAACATGTGAGGATAGAGGCCCCAGAAAGAATAGGACTGCGGAATCTGGTTTGTTGGTAGCCATTGACTGGTCGCCGTGTTGAAACGCTCGGTATTGACCGCTCCTTTGGTGTCTTCTTTTAATCCGCCAAGGGCGGTAATGTCACCATTGCCGTGCGCAATAAGTGTTGGATACCAGTGTCCTTCATTAGCCAAATTGGTAGTGATAAATTCATTAGTGTCGGGATTAAAAATCCAGGAATCGCGCAGCCCGGCATAGTCGCCGCCACCGGCTGTCGTCGGATAGGCTTTGGTACCGCCCTGAATTAGTACCCGGCCGTCGGGCAACACCACGTGACCGGAACAAAACATATCTTTCGGTACGTTGAGGGTATTAAAAGTACCGGCTATCGGATCCCAAACGCTAGCTTTGAAGCTGTTGGCGGTAAAGTTATCGACACTGTTGCCAGAACCGGCAATCAGCAAGACTTTACCATTTTTTAATAAAGTTGCGTGGGCGGCGCGGACTGGCATCGCGTATGTTAATACCGTCCAGCGTCCAGTTACACCAGGGCCGCTGTTTGCAGGCGGGGTAATAGTCCCGACTCGTGTCGTCGAGTAGTCGTCGGTAACCAGCGTACCGTTGGCAGCAATTGATATACCCCAGGCAATAGCATCAACGCCAGCGGGGATGGCTTTTGTGGTGGCAATCGCCTGTGTCCATTGGTCGACAGGGGGTAGTGTTTGCAAGTCGGTATAGTATTCCCAGCCGGCTGCGGTGTGGGCGAAGACTGTCAGGCTATTGGCCGAACTAGTTGACTTATACCAGGCCGACAACTGGTAGCTGGAGCCTGGCTGGACAGCTGGCGCTAGAGAATCGACAGGAATAAGTTTGTAATCGCCTTGGGTGCGTCCGCTGATGGTAATGGCGTAAGCCTGAGCACCACTATGGGCAGCAGCGCCGGTTACGACAGATTTTGTTACGACTGAGTCTCCCCAACCGGCCACAAACCAACCTGACGGCGGTGTACCGGTTTCTAATCCTTGATTGTAGGTCAGCTCGTTACCGGCTGTCGGTACGACAGTTGGTGCCGGCGCTAAGCTGTAATCATCGGTTACTAGTGTGCCATTGTCGGCTAGTGAAACACCAAAACTCAGCTGGTCGGTGCCGTTTGGTACTAACGGCGTAGTGCCACTAATTTGGGCCCAGCCGGCGCTGGCTGGAGCGGTCGCAATATCGGTCCAATAAGCCCAGCCGGCGGCCGAGTGTTTGAATACAGTCAGACTTATTTTTGGAGCTGTCGACGTGTACCAGGCTCCAAGCTGATAGCTGGAACCGGCCGTAACGGTTGGAGCGCAGGTCGCATTCTCAGTAATGATGAGCTTGCGGTCACCGCCAGTATAGTTGGACACCACTAATTGTTGAGCTACAGTGCCAGTGTGAGCCGCTGCTGTCAATGACCAGTTTGCGATATTAGCGCCGTAGCCGCTTTGGCTAAAGCAATCTGGCGTGTTATTGGTGGTCTGTTCTAGGCCGGCGTTTTGGACGCTAGCATTCAAGGCATACGCTGCCGGCATACCTAATTGCCAGGTTAGCGCCAGTATAATTACCGACAGCTGAAGGGTCCGAAGAAGGTTCTGACTGATTCTTACAAACATACTGTACTCCATTCGTTTTTTAGTTATAGGCCTAACGACTGTTTGCGTCAAATAATATATCTTTGGCTGATGATGCAAACTGCTGTGAATGATCGACTTTATAAATCAGAATCTTCTGATTATTTTGCCCAAAAGAAGCAACAATTTTGGCGTGTGAAATAGCTTCATAGACAGTGGGGAAGTCTTTGGCCGAGTGCTGGCTGACAGTTGGACCATTGAGGATTACGTAATCAATACCTTGCCAACCACCAATGGCTTTAGTAACCGCCGGATCGGTCTCCGTTTTGTAGAGCCATACCGGTTGTGGCACCTGGAAGCCGTCTTGTTGAATATCGGTCCATAATGCCGACTCGACTACTAAACGGTTCTGACGGCTAATAAAGGTATTAACGTAGTTAACTGCTTGACGGCTGGAGGCGTCATTGTCGGTACTTGTTTGAGCGTGAATCTTAGATTGCCAAACGGGACCAACTACTGATACAGCAGTCACTAATAATACGATGGCCATCACCGCACTACTAATTCGGAGGGTGGAGAACTTTAGACCGACGTGTCGGTTTGTCAGTGGGTTTACAATCAGTTTTTGAATGGCGGCAGCCAGCGTCAAGGCGGCAAATGGCAACACGGCTATTATGTATGGATAAGGTAAGTAACCGGTCCGCAGCAGTAAGGCGACGCCAATCAAGAGCGCTAACCCGAACGGCCGCCAGGCTCGCACCGCTAAACTGATGGGCAAAGTTGCAATTCCAGTAAATATAAACCACTGATCGATGTGCAGCCAATAATCGATTAAGCCGCGAGTAGCACTGTTAGGATCGAGAACACTGCCGCTGCCCACGCGTCCAAAAATTTGCCAATATAGTGTTCCGAGTAAAGACACGTGACCGCTACCAGGTAACAACTCATTCTTGAGCGCCGCATACAGGACGTAAGCGCCGCTGACCATAGCGAATATTACTCCGAAAGCCGTCACGATATAGCGACGATTGCGGCGGTCGCCGTAGTGCCAGAGGGCAAACAGTACGACCGGCAAAAGTATAACTAACGTCTCTTTACTAAGTATGGCGATAGCCATACAGACGGCGCTACCGATGGCTGAGGCTAATCCGTGGCGCTTACTGAGCGCTAAGTAAAAGGCTCCTAATAGCCACGGTAGGGCAACGTTATCGAGTAACACGTAGCGGCTAAATTCGATAGTAAGCGGGCTAAGTACATACAATAGTACGCCACAGCTGGCAGCTATCCCGCCAATACCGACTCGTCTGGCGAGCGCGTACAAGAGTAGTACGGTAACTAAGTGGAGTACCAGCATAAACTCCCGACCGGCGCTAATAGCCGACGGGTATCGATCAAAAGCGTGGGTTGCCGTAGTGTAGCCGGCAATCTGAATCCAACCAACTGGTGGGTGATCGTACCAATACGTGTAGTGGGCCAGGGTGTGCTGTTTTTGGACGGCGAAAGCCTGTGACACATAGGTGCCTTCGTCTTCAAAGCGTTGCGGGTAGCCCTGCATATTAAGCGCGCCAACGGTACCAGCTACGGCTAGCAAAATGACTACCGCTAAGACATCGAATTTACGATTTTTTAGCCAACGAAAGGTTCGGTTCATAGCGTCGATTCTCCAGCGCTTCCGGCCATATAACTTTCGGTAGCCGGCTGCAGACTGTTTAAGCGGTGCTGGCCAGTGTGCGGTGTTTTGTACCAAGACGTATCACCACGTAACTCACGTACTATCGACCAGAAGGCAGCCGCATTCAGGACGGTTTGATACACGAACTGGGTTAGCAATAGTGTGGCGTAGTGGCGTAATTTGATTTTGCGTTCAAAGGCCTGGCCGAAATCATGGAGGAATACGACATTAAGGAGCGTCAGCAGTGTAACGGGCACTAACGGGATATACATCAGCATTACTAATCCAACCGGAGCATTTAAGAAAAAGGTGGCGACTAAAGTGACACACAAGAAGCTGGTGATACTTGCTAAAATAACTGGTCCCGAGAGGACATAGCCAGCTAAAATCCGCTGCCTCAGTGTCGGCAGCTCATGCCAGATGCCTTTGCGCCATTCGTGGTAAAAGCCCTGGTTCCAGCGCACTCGTTGGTGGAATAGGCCCTTTAGTGAATCTGGTGTTTCTTCGCGAGTCGCGAGCCGGGGCTCATAGTACACAGCCATCTTTGTCTGGAAGCGGGTGCTGAGCAAAACGCCTAGTGAGCAATCTTCGGTTAGCGTCAATGGCCAACCACCCGCCGCTTTGAGTAAGGCGTGTCGGATAAATATCGTATTGCCGCCTAGGGGCATAAATTTCTGATCGGCTTGAAAGGCCATGGCGCTATTAAACCAGCGGTAATATTCAACGACGTTATGCATGGCGTACCACGAAGAATCAAAATTCATCAACTGAACGCCGCCCTGCACAATACCAACCTCCCGAGCATTAAAGGCACTGTCAATGCGGGCAACTAACTCTGGATGAACACTATCCTCAGCATCAATAACGCCAATGACGGTATAATCCTGATCGGCTATCTGACTGAGCACATAGTTAAGCTGTTTTGGCTTACTTGGTTTCGACTCGGGAGCCAATGGGTAGCGCATAACCGTCAGACGCGGATTACCGTTGGCCACGGCCTCGGCCACGGCAATTGTTTCCAGATCGTCATCGCATAACACCGAAATGATATCGACATTCGGATGTGTCTGCAGACTCAATTGTTCGAGAGTTTGACCTAAGACCGCTGCTTCGTGACGAGCCGGCACAATTAAACAGAACTTCTGACGGAGTTGCCTATTCAGGGCGGGAAACTTTAAGCGATCCACGGCATCTGGTTCGCGGAAAGCATAGATCATACGCCAAACTTCGACGCTCGCTTGGATAAACAAGGCTAGTCCTGCTAGTGCTAGGACAACGGCGTAGGTCAAACTAGCATTGACTCGGATAGCAAAAAAGAGGGCTATTAGAAGGGTGATAATCGACAACTTGAAGACCGGAAGCGGTGTCCTTTGCGCTTGAGGTTGCTTGCCCTGCAGGCTCGATTCAGAGAAGACCCATTTATCAGAAATAACAAAATTCAGTACCATAATAGCGATTAAGCAGATAACATTTGCCAATAGGTAATCCATGGTGAAATAAATGGTTCGGCCCGCGAACGCTGTAGTAATTGAAAAATTCACGATTGCCAAGAACAGACCGTAATTTAATAGGGTGGTAATAGACCGTGCTACTACAAAACGCTTGGCAGCAGTGGGGCTAACTATTCGTTCATTCCAGGTTAAGTGTTTATTGCAGTAGAAATTGGCGGCAAAAGTAACAATGAGCTGGATGGCATTGGCAACGGCGACTGGCACAGAGTAGATATCTACTAAAATATAGAGCAAGGCCATACCTAGAGCAAAGACCGAGCCGCCAATAACACTAAATTGTAAAACTTTGGGTAGCAGCATAAACATCCGGCGGGGTCGACTAAAACGTAAGCTGATCAGCTGTGCTACAAATTCCAGTCCTTGTTTCATTGTGCCATGGCTTTCACCAGCTACGCGCTTAGCGAATTGTAACGGAACTTCACCAATCGTCAGACGCGGGTGACTGACAATGATTTCTAATAAAATCTTAAAGCCCTTTGGTCGTAGTAGCTTCACGTTGATAAGTGAGCGGTTGACCAGAAAGAAACCGGTCATCGGGTCGCTGACCGGACGCAGTCGGTGTGGAAAAACCATTTTGGCTAGTATTGTCGAGCTCCGCGACACCAGATGGCGCAGGCCGCCACTCAGGCCCGAAGCGCTGCCACCGCTACGATAGCGCGATGCGACCACTAAGTCGTACTTTTCACCGGCCGCAATGAGACTGGGTAGGGTCTCTGGCGGATGTTGTAAGTCGCCGTCCATGACTATGACCTGGCCGCCGTGGGCTCGCTTAAAGCCATCAGCCACAGCGCCGGATAGACCACCCCAACGTTTAGCATCCTGACGGTGAAAAATTCGGACGGCAAATTGAGCATTGTTATAGCCTAAGATTGCCGTCTTAACGGCTGTCACAGTCAGTTTGTTACGACTATCATCAATAAATAAGACTTCAGTTGGATGATTAGATAAGACGGCGCTTATACGGGCTATCAACGGTAGGACATTTTCAGATTCATTAAGTACCGGCACAACTACAGTTGTAAGAGGTGTTATTGTAGACCGACTTTTTTTTATGCTGCTACGCGATTGCATGACCGAAATTTCTCCAAAGGTTAAAACTAAAATACCACAATCTGGAAAATTAAGCAACAGTAGGATTAAATATACTTCTTATGCTATTGGCACATATTATCGACACTTCATATCGACTATGGTTTAATAAAGCTAATGACTAAAATACGTGGTGTTTTTGGTAGTCCATTTAATAATTTATTAAAGCCAACATACCTATTGTCAATCATGAGTAGTCTCTTACTGGCTTTTGTATTCCAATGGATGTTAATGGCCAAGGCCGATAGTACCGTACCAGCTCAGCCTGTCCGAATTGTGAATCTGGTAGTGCCAACTGCCGTACTAGAAAAAATGACTTCTATCCCCGTGGCACCAACTAAGGCGACCAGTCAGACTGCAACTAACGCTGCGGCAACAGCATCGTTCGGTGGACAGGTACCGCCTAGCCACGGCAGCGGGCACTTTTTACTTGGTATTGGTTCTGAGCTCGATGGAGCCGTGAAATCTCGGTTATTTAACGAAGCACCAATCAATCTATTAACCAGTTGGTTCAACAGCCCTAATGACTTAACGTTTATGCGTGGATTCCAAAACAAGGAAGTGCCGGCCGCCTATGCCAGTGGCCGGTCGCTTCATTTGGTGGTCTGGACGGGCAGCGCCGAGTCTGAAGTCACGACGAAATACGGCAAAGCCTGTGGTCGAACGTATCCATTTAGTGCTAGCTTTGCCGATGATATGAAACAGTTGGCCAATATCTATCGCGGCAGCGGCACGCTGTACGTCAGTATGTTTACTGAATTTCAGACGTATCCTTGCCAGGATAATAACTGGCTGGGCAATGAAAATTACTACCTGGCCTTACAGGATCAATATCGATTGGCGCAACAGATCTTCAAGGCCGAAGCTCCGAATGCCCGTTTAGCGTTATCGTGGGGTGGGTGGCAAGCCTCCTACGATGATCCAGCTCGTGGCGGTGGCCGGTCACTCTTTAGTCATTTTGCAGATGTGATGAATAATTCAGATTTTCAGAGCTTCCAAGCCATGGATAGTACATCGAACATCCAACCGATTAAGGACATGACCCGCCAGTTACATGGCTATGGTAACGGCGCTGTTTTGTTGGCACACTACAAGCCGGATAATCGTTCCCAGGTGACCTGGACAAACGATATAACAGGATTGTTTGGCCCTGATGTAATGGCCGGGTTGCAACAAAACGGTTTATTTGGGCTGAGTTTCATGGACGAAGCCAATATGAACGCTACGGAATCGGCATTTCAACTGGCCAAGCAATTCGTTACTGCTTTTGCACGTTGAGATAGCATTCAATAATTTGTCTAGCCGGACAATTAAGTAGATAATGGTTGAAACATGACCAAAAATACAAAACAATCAAAGTCTAAAAAACGTATTACCCATCCCAAAGCAGTCATGAGTTTTCGGCACAATTATCTACCGCCACTGCTCGGAGTCTTAGCCATGTTAGGAGTCTTAGGTTTGTTAAATGCGCAATGGCTGTCAGCGCAGATTCACTACCGTCTGTATCGCCTGAATACGGCGGTAACGTCTCCGGTACCCAGCCCGCAACCACCATTGTCAGCGGCCGAGATTATCATTCCAAAAATCGAGGTTCAGGCACCTTTTGTAACTTCAGAGACGAGTTATGATCAGGTCAAAGTGCAACTAGCTTTACGGAAAGGCGTCGTCCACTACGGTAACAGTGCCTTACCAGGACAGAAGGGCAACGTAGTGGTAGTTGGTCATTCTAGTGGCCAGCTATGGGCACCAGGATCGTATAAATTCGTTTTTACACTTTTAAATAAATTGCAGCCGGGCGATGTTGTCTACCTTAATATTCAGGGCGTACGGTTCGTTTATAAGGTTACCGATACGCTGGTTGTGTCGCCCACGGATTTGTCGGTCTTAGAACAGACCGATAAGTCGCAGTTAACACTCATCACCTGCACGCCCGTTGGTACCAGTCAAAATCGACTTATCGTGCACGCTAAACAAACCTATCCTGATCCAACCGCTAATCGTCCAAAATTAGACAACCCATCGCCCAAGGTCATAAAGAAACTTGGCAGCGATTAGCCGGCAATAACGGTTTTATAGCGGCGCCCGGCCGTACCCCAGATGCCTTCACTCACTTTGAAGCGTCTTAGAATGAGTACTTCTATCAGCGACTTCATAAATACGAAAAGCGTTATCCAACGGTACAAGTAAATCTGCGGAAAAGCACTGACGATATCTTTGCGCTCCGCCTTGGCAGCCACCAGGCAGGTAATAGAAAACAGGATCGCCACATCAAGCAGAAACGACAGCGCCACAATTGCCGAGGAGTGACGTGTCAGCGCTAAATATGGTAATAATAGGCAATAATTGGCAAATAACAGTAGGTTCTGAAAGACTTGAAACGACAAATAAATGTCGATTCGTTGTAGTCGGCGACCAATTTTGTGACGCTGGATACCTTGCATGATGCCGCGGTTCCAGCGGCTAATTTGTTTGGTGAAGTCTTGTCGGGTCTGTGGATCCTGAGTGTAGGCCACGGCCTTCGGTATAAACTGTACCTTTCCCAAGTTTTGACGGTGCAATTGGAGGGTAACATCAAAATCTTCGGTTAGTGATTTGTTGGCAAAATTAACGGCTAGAAAAACGTCTGATCGGAAGCAGGAGGTCGGTCCGGGGATAACGCTCACCGTGTGCGCAAAGGCTTGGAAGCGGCGGTGTAGCTCCATGCCAATCGTGTATTCTAAAACGCGATATTGGCTAACGCTGTCGCCTGGTAAACTTCGGATGTAGCCGGTAGCGGCGGCGTAGCGGACGCGCAGGGTACGGCGAAAAATAGTGAAGTAATTGGCCGCAAAGCCGCCGTCGGCGTCGGCAATATGAATCCATTCATAACGGGCCGCTAAATCAAACTTTTTGGCCGCTTTGGTCAACGCCAGGCCTTTGCCGCTACGCTTGACGCGGAGGGTGTTAGGTTTACCGACTATGGCGGCGGCTATTTTTGCGGTGCCGTCAGTTGAGTTATCATCGACGACATAAATGTGTCGCGGTTCCATACCGGCAGCAATTGCCGACTGAATCGTCTGCTCTATAACAACCGCTTCGTTATGGGCAGCAATCAATAAAGCTAATTTGAATTTTTTCATCGGCTCAACCCTTTTGGTGAGACTGTATTGACCGGTACCGCCTGTGAAACCAGAAACTGGTTGGTAAATTTGGCGATTGACGCTGCCGGCATCACGACTACGACTAAACAGACAAGAAAATAGACACTAATTTGCTTAGCCTGAGCCAAGTTAATTAGTGTCTTATTTCTCATGTATTAGCCTAAACGACTGCTTCGAGCATACATGATGCCCCAAACAACCATACCGGCAGCAACTGCTGCGGCCAAGGTTACAATGAAGTTCCCACCTGTATTAGGTAGAGTCACAGCACCGACAGTTGTCGACACTGCTATAACTGGACCAACGAGTCCAGCGCTTCCGCCTCCGTACATATTCGTCTCCTCACATTAAAATGACCATCCAGGCCGACTTACGTAGCCAGCTGATGGTCCCTCTCTTTGCAATACCTAGTCTCTGACGAGTAAACGAGGACAGTTATCTGTCCATTCACCACCACACACTAGAACATAGCTATAATACATGAAAAGTGTTGGATCGTCAAGTATAGTAGCTAATACTTGTGTAGAACGCGGCGGACTAACCTTGAGCTAGTTTGCCGCAGGAATTCGCTGCCCAGGTAGTAGTATGGGAAAACCGTGATCACCAGGAAGGTGCTCGAAAGTAAGCCGAAAATCAGCACCACTGCCAGGCCTTCCCAGAAGGGGCTAGACAGGGCCAGAGGCACTAGCGACACTACTGCTGTCAAACTAGTGGCAATTAGCGGTCGGAAACGCTGAGCT
>JACMNI010000007.1 GCA_014378615.1 Candidatus Saccharimonadota bacterium
ATTGTGCTTAACACTGCTTGGAAGCATAATAGTAACAATACTAAACTTCACAGTAAAGGTTGATCATGAAACGAAACTCTCTAGGCTTTATGATTTACATAATTATCGGCATCATAGTGGCCAGCAATAGGGGCTATCTAGTGGCACTTGGCTCTATAGAAAACTTGATATCAGCGGCTCTGGCGGTGGTGTTATGGCCACTGCTTTTACTCGGCGTAAATCTCCACTTAGGCCTCTAGATAGATGGATCTCACACCCTCAAATAAAATCAATACATGTATTAAATATTTAATTTATCGGCATTTTAACATAAGCACTATGTTAAATACAATCTAGTTAATTCAGGGTGTCTGCTGGGAATATATCCAGGCCAGCAGATAGGTCTTGGAATTCCCATCATCGATACTGGTCTGCATGCTCGCCGACGCTAAGGCTGCCTCGGGGTTATTCAAACTGGAGTACATCAGCACGTAATCGCCGAGCGGGACATTATAGTTATCGTTTTTTATAGTGGACAGTACTGACCTTGTAATAGTATTTTTATCCTGTTTAAAGCCGACCATGCTCGGATCCATCGGAATTAATTGGATGCCTAATTTGGCGCTAGCCTCGTCGCTAAAGAATGTAGTGTAGGTTCGTTTACCACTAAAGTTTAATGATGCGACGGGACTAGTGTAGTTAGCAAGTGCAGCGTCACTAGTATCAACTATTCGCCAGGCTTTTTGCGCTGTATTGGCTTCGTTCGCGAGTAGCCATTTACCCGTCCGGGCTAAGGCTTGGTTGCGCGTCGCGTCGCCCCACAAGGCTATACCGTTCCAAGCGTGTATAGCTTCGCTACTCGACTCTTGGTTGTTGCCGTCGGCAAATGGCGCCAAGCCAGCTGCCCAGCTGTGACCGGCATAGGGGTCGTAATTGCGGTACAGCGGAAAATCAGCACTGCTTTTGTAGCTGGCGATATCGGCGGCCAGCAAATTTAGATTATCTTTGTACTTTCCCATAAACGACTGGTCATACTTGGCCATGATACTGCCGGCGTACAGCCAGTAGCCATAATGGAAATGATGATCATTAAAGTCTTCGCTGCCAAACGCCGCGGTCGTGGCGGCTACGCCTCTTAACTTGGTGTCATAATAAAAGTAGTCCGCACTAAAGCGGGTGGAAAAAGCCGTGTTTAAGATTTCTCTAAGTTGCTGCACGCTTTCAGTTTGGTGGAGTTGTTCGGCCAGGCTCAGCAGGTTCGCCGCCCGAGCCAATTGTTTACCGGCGAAATAACTATCTTTTTGGTCTATGGTCGTCGCAGCTATATCGGCTGTTAGCGCAGTACTAAGCGCTTGCTTTTCGGCTGCCGTAAATGTCGATACATCCAGTTCATTAGCAGGTGCAACCGTAGGAACGGTGGCGGCGAATGACGTACCGGTAATAACCGGCATTTTTCCCCAAATACTTCGATATGTATCTAGGGTACTACCCTCAAAGCGTTCGTAGGGCATGGTCGCTAGGACCGTTGGTTTACCGGTACTAGTTCTGAAATTAAATTTTGTTATCGCGCTCTTTGCAGTGAGGTTACGGGTAACGTCCACCGATTGGATAGCGTTAGCGGCGTACTGCTTAAGCGTATCGTCAGTGCCTGGAAGAACGTAGAACGTTACTAATCCGCCTTTGGGGACTGTGATTTTCAGTCCCTGACCCTCAGCTAATATTTTGCCAGCATTAGTCGAAATAGCGTATGTCTGCCCAGCGCGCGTGTAACGCAGATACGTCTCATTGCGTTCCAGTATACTAGCCGAGTCGATGTTACTAAGTTTAATAACCTGAGGTTGTTTAGCGATATAAAACACAAATGGGGACCCTTCGCTCAACGTCAGATCACCAAGATCTTTAGTGTCATTACGATAGGTGAGCGTCGCCGAGAGCTTATCATAACGACTGAGGCGGAAGTTATCGGCGCCGATATCGGCAATAATGCCCGGCACATGTCCTCCCGTAATCGATGTAGCTGTTGAGACCACCGTCGGAAGGCCAATTTCAAAGCCGTTGTTTCGAGCCAGAAAGCTGGCCGGCATCGGATAAACGACTTGTGGAATGCTTTGTAGTACCATGCCGCTGAACCAGCTATTCGTTGGGGGCGCTATGCCGGCGGCAAGGTGACTGGTATTGGCACTCGAGGCGCTCTTTTGCGGTAGTGTGGCGAGCGCCGACTTACTATAGACATCGTCCTGCTTATTACTCGCGTGCGGGCGGATTAGATTTTGCGGCCCGTGGTTAAAGAGCACTACGACTCCAGCTGTCAGCGCGATCGCTAGTAGTATCGCAATGCTGCTTCGGCGCCTCACCATTAGTTAGCCGCTGGTTTGAATAATTTACGGACAAAACTGTTCAGATCTTGATACCAGGTGCGCTGGGACAAAGTTAGACTAGCATCGACTGGTGTGCCGATCGGAAACCTGAAATCAGCCACATTGGCGCGCGGCAACCTGGCCTTCACAATCGTATCGACACCGTCACCATCTTTTGCAAGGGCTATATTGTAGACCGTTGCCTGTAGCTTAGTATTATCAGGAAAGGTTACAACCATGGAATTACCTTTTTTGACTCGAGCGTAATCGGGAGGAGACAAATTATAGTGCCCGAGTACGTACAAAGATCCAACCGTGTTCAACGTAGCCATGACGGCGCCTCCCGGCACATAGGAACCGGCCAGGTAGTTGATCTTTTCGACTACGCCAGTGTCGGTGGCCTTTACTAAAATATTGCTCGTCTGTGGATCGACGCTAAACGGTAGGGCCGAGGCGACCACACTTTTATTAGCCAGGTCCTTAGCAAGTTCGGGGCTCGTCACCTCAAAAATTGTTTGCCCTTTGGTAACTTTTTCACCCTCATTAACACTTTGCTTACTAACCAGTCCCGGATAGTCCACGCCGACCGTAATAGTATCGGCTCCAAGGGCCGCTTTATTGGTTTTGACGGTTGATAACGCGTGATTTAAATAAAGCACCAACAAGCCCACAATTAAAAAGACAGTTAGTAGCCCTAGGAAGAATTTTAGTCTGTTTTTAAAGGTCATGCTGGTAATTCCTTTTGCTGGGTATTAACTATTGGAGAGGTCTGCTCGCGATCGGTTCGTAATTGCCGGCCTTCGTGCCAGGCGGCGTAGGTGAAGTAGGCAAACACGACGGTGTTGAGTATATTCCATACCAGCGAAATGGAGAATGAGTCGGTGTAGACTGCTTTCACGATGCCTACAATAGAAGTTAGGAGTAGGAACACGAATACGTACACTTGCATACGAACGTAGTTAAAGGGAGAATCGTAGCTGGATTTGGCGTTGGTTGCCTGCCACGCTAAATCGCGGCCACGAATGGCGTTAAAAAACGCTTTTATATATATTGGGAACGACGCGGTAGCAAGTAGCAACGTCTTTATCTTTAATCCACCCATGGTGTAGAAGGCTAGTACTAACTGGGTTACATAGAAGCTGCTATAGAGCACGGCCCACTGCCAAAATGGTATTGACACATTTATAGGCGATAGATTAAAGAAGATTTGCAGTGGTGGTAGCAACAATAATAGTAACGTAGAGAAACCAACGAAATAAAACGAAGTGGTAGCGTAATATTGCAGCCGTTGCTCGGCGGTAAGCTTGCCGGCAAACAACGGATTATGTGAGAGGAATATTTCGTAGCTACCCGTAGCCCAGCGAAGCTGTTGCTTGGAATAGGCTTTTAGTGTGTCCGGCGTTTTACCGACAGCCAGAACATTAGGTATGTAGACAGAGTCATAACCTTTTTCATGCAGCAGAAGTGAAGTCCAAATATCTTCCGATTTTGACTTATCATACATGCCACCAATACTTTTAATGGCCGAACGTCTAAAAACTACATTAGTGCCGACACAGAAAGCAGCATTAAAACGATTTTTACCCGATTGAATGAGTGAATAAAAGACGTGCTGCATGAAATTGGCGCCGGTAGACACAAAATTTCCGTGGTTGTCGTAATACTGCGGTGTCTGCACAAACGCTAACTTGTCATTTTCGAAGAATGGGATCGTTTCATATAGAAAACGGGGACTAGCCACAAAGTCGGCATCTAGTATGGCAAAATACTGGCCCTGCGTCTTAGACAAGGCGTAATTGATATTGCCAGCTTTAGCATTCTCGTTGGTCGGGCGTCGTATATAATCGACGCCCGCTTCAGATGCTAGCAATTCTACTGCGTCGGACTTTCCATCGTCCAAGATATATGTCTTATGGAGGCCGTACATATCACGAGCCGCTAAAACCGTTTCACGTACTTCTTCTATGGGCTCACCATAGACAGGTATGAATACATCGACACTAACCTTGCGATGGTGGACGTACATCTGTAAAGCCCGTGCGGTAGCAATTTCATCGATACTGTCCAAAATCTTTACCGCTGTCTTACCCACCGAGGCTGCATATAAACCATCTTGAGTTTTGTGGTATTCAAAGTTACGAGGATTAAAACGTCCACTCAGAATGGTCCAGAATGACAAAAAGGCCTGGATAATTATAAAGATTTCGGCGCTCAGCGCCATCGTGTATGGCAATACATCACCTCTATATTGCGGACGTATTAAAAAGCTAAGGTATATAAAAGCACCGATAATAGCCGCGGCCACCACCACGGGTACAATGGGAGAAGTAAATTGCCTTTCAATACGATTGGCTGATGTTTGTATATGTTCCGCGTTCATAAAATGTAAGATAACTCCGATTAGGGTATTCCATAAAAATAAGCTCGTAAAACGAGCCAACACTTACTCTAACAAATTTCGCTGTCAAACCCTGTTAGATTTTATATAGCTATAAACAAAAGTTTGCTTTACTAACAATATTCCTTGAAAAGGTAGACCCAACTTCCTCGATATCATGCTGTCAATAGCAAAGTAATAATAGTTACATTCTATTAATTGCATTTAGGCTAAGCTGAAGTAAATACACAACAAGTGCTTCATAAATATATTACCGCATAGTGCCCTTCATACTGGGCGTGGAGACAACAATGACAGAACCCACCCAGCCCCGACCAGGTTTATTAGACAATGAAACCAGAGCCCGATTATATTTTTACGACCAATTAGCGTCGCACTTCCCAGGCACTCAACGAATTCGACGCGAACGACAGAGTACTGGTATCCAAAAAGTACCCAAAGATGCGATTGACCTTTTTTTGAAGCGACTGCGTATATCTCCAACCACCAATGAATCTACAGCGGCTAAAAGTATCCCAGTGAAAATGATGGATGAACCAACTAGTACTACCACTTCCGGTGCAGTCATTACACCGTCGGACTTAAGAGATGGCCTTTTATCAACTGAATTAAGACCACTGATTAATGTGGGACTCGTTCCCTTTAATGCTGTGAAACGCTTATTTAAGCATTTTCGTAGCGATCGCTATTTATACGTCGCCAACGACGCCGGCCATACGTCAGCGCGCCGTCTTATTAAGAGCTCACTCTATCGCCCTGCCCTTATAAGCCTAATCATGATGTCATTGCTTATCGCTAGTGTCGGAACATTTGTCTATTTTAGGCAACAGGCCATCAATAATCGGCAGGCTGCCGAGCAGTCTCAGTTTGAACAGCAGCGACGGGCCTGGTTATGTGCCCTAGATTCATTTCAACAAACGCAAGGAAAACAACTTAGTCAGGAGGCGACATGTTCAAAATAAATTACAGTAAATTGGCATTACTAGGAGCCATCGTGATAGGTAGTTTTATAATAGCCATATCTACACCGGCAATTACAGGACAAGCAGCGCCAGTTGCCCTCAATAGTGAGCAACGGTCTCAATTACTCTCTGATTGGCAGAAGCAAGTTACCGCTTGGCAGCGGGCTTCCACGGTATCTGCAAGTACCGTGTCTGGCAACATGCTCGGTAGTCAGGTTGCCCAACTGCCTGATACTGGCTACATGAAACCAGTGCACGATTCGGTAATCATAAATAGCTTAAAGACCATAGTGCTTAGCGGTACCCTCGCCCTCTTAATTGTTCTCATTAAAGGACAGCCGTGGCAGACTTTGTACCGCACAAAAAAATAGTGGATACACATATGCGTCGCCGTATTTTGTGCTTGGCGTTATTGATGGTAGGTTTTGCAATATTAGCTGGTGTTTATGTTGTCAACAGGCCAACTCCAGTTGTAGCTAGTCGCAGTCAGGCTTCTAATCAAGTGGCTAAGAGTCCTGAGACTAAGCCTAGTCATATAGGCTTACCGGCTCGACTTCAAATTGCCGATATAGCCGTAAACGTTGCAATAACCGCAGGGACATATAATCCCATTACTGAAGATTGGAGTGTGGCATCGGATACGGCGCAATATGCTACTGATACTCCGCCAGTCAACGATGGCGCTGGAACTACATTATTGTACGGTCACAATAACAAGCTGGTGTTTATGCCGTTATTTTCATTAACTCCCGGCACGCTCGCCACTGTAATAACTGATGACGGCCAAATATTTACGTATAGGTTCGACACTTCAAATGACGTAGCTCCCAGCGATAGCCAAGCGCTTAAGAATAACTATGCGCCAACTATGAAATTGTTAACGTGCAGTGGTCCCGAGTTCAGCCGAAGAACGCTATTCAGTTTCAGCTTTGTGAAGTGGGAAGCAGCATGAAATACTACAAAGTAAATTACGAAACCAGCGATTCGGTCCAAACTAATTTGTCTAATATGGAACCGGTTTTGCAGGAAATAGCTGTGACCTATCGGATACTCATAAAACTCCTTAGTCGCTACGAGCAGGCGGCTGACATTCCAGCTTTGAACGAATTTCGTACTCAGTTACAGGCCCAAGTAACTGCCGCCATGACAAATGCTGAAATTATTGCCGGCGAAGTTAATCAGTTTAGCAAAGTGTTGGCTGACATAAATAAAGAGATTGCCAAACTATAATCTAAAAAAATGATTTAACTCTTACAAATACTTGCAAAAGCTTCTTTGGGCGTACTAGTCAATTCCGAGCAAAGTAGTCCAGTAACAGATTTTTCAAAGTATTTCCATCCATCAGCCTGCGGCTTGTAGAAATAACCGACGGTACCATCAAGCGGTAGAGCCGCATATTCTGCAGTGCCCTGCGCCGTTTGTCCGGTATAGGGCATATGAACGGCGTAATCGTTCCCGTCGATTGATGATTTATTTGCGGCCTGATACAGGATTACAAACGGCTTTACAGATGAAGCCACCTTGGCAAAATCACTGTTCTTAGCACAGTCTACATTGAGCGCCGATTTATCCGGTTTGTAATCTAAATAGCACGCCCCATTAGTAAACTTATAATAGCTACTTTGCCCGGTTTTGCTTGGGTACGTAGTGGGCACGGGCGAATCTATACGTTTGCCTCCGCTGGATATAATCATATCGGTTAGCATTTTATGGGCGGTACCTGGAACAGTCGCATTCTCACTAGGGGGTTGCAAGGATAAGTGATATTTTCCTAAGTCAACGGAAGTACTAAAATTATAGCCGGGTGCTATGCCAGCAATTGACCAGGCACTAGAAGTATCGGTGCTGTCTTTTATCGTAGCGCCAGGGTAAGCCCGTACAAGTTCAGCTTTTGCCGATGCAAACACACTGTCTAGATTAACTGTCTTCGCGACCTTTGCCTCAGATTTAGCTACTGGCTCTGCTCGCCGGTGCACCACGCTAAGTACGCCAGCAACAGCCAAGAGTACCCCAATCAAAATAAACGCCCCAGTTCGAAGTCTTAGCTTATTGTTTTGACTTGTTGCATTGTCACTCATGTTGCCTATACTCCGCCTAACGTAACCCAGTGTGCAGTTAAATTTGTAACAATAAGTTTAGTGATACTATGTAGCTAACAATTAATAGGAGAGTAGCCATGTCCGATTTAAAGCAAACCGTAACCGAACGTAATGTAGTGGGCGTTGATGAGACGGGCGAGAATGTTCAACAGCGTTCTCGACAAGTTCATACCGAAACTGCCGCTAGCAAACGATCAGTGGCTTCCAATATTGTTTGGTTCCTGTTTGGACTGATTGCAATTCTACTGGCCACTCGCTTTATACTTAAGCTAACTGGCGCAAATCCAGAGAATGGTTTCGCATCTTTCGTGTACGGTGTCAGCGGCTTTTTTAGCGCTCCATTTGATAGCCTTTTTGGCACGCCATCGGCCACCATTGGCCAAACGCAATCTGTCTTCCAGCCCTCAGTACTGGTCGCCATTGCTGTGTACGCATTAATTGCCTGGGGCTTGGTGAAGCTAATTAATATCGCTTCTCGTTCAAACTAGTACACATTTCTATAAAGCGCCGTTTTGCCCGTAGGCTAACGGCGCTTTTTTTGTTGCGCTTTTTTATGATAATGATCACCCATTTGGCCGACTGTGGAAAAGTCTGTACCTGCAATATGTTGTATTACAGACTCGCCTAAAGTGATACAATATTCTCATTAAGCGTAAGCGTCATTAATAAGCCAAAAAGTAAACAAATGGATCAAGATATCAAGCCAGCCGCCCCTACTGAACCAAGCGTAAACAGCACTTCACCAATAGGAACAGCGACTCCGCAGCCGGAAATGGCATCACCCAACTAACAGCTTAATAAGGGCGTTAGCTCATCAGTTCAACCTCTAATACGCCGTTAGGGGTAATGAACCTACAGCTACCGGACTAATTACGCTTAAGATAGGTTTGAAATATTGTGATATAAATAACACTTATGGTTATTGACGGTATGAAATGCGGGTATATAGTAATTATTAACCCATACAAAATATAGAAAGGCAATGCCGTGTCAATGACCGACAGCTACTCGCAAGTAAAGCCAGAGAATCTAAAGCCAACGTACTTAGAAAAGCGCGCACAACAGTTAGAAAATTTAGTCAGGCAGGAAGTTGAAATTGCCAAGTTGGCCTTGCAAAAATATGAAGCATATATGGCCGAGCTGGCCGGCGTGCGTGAAGCCCAGGGCTTATTGGTAGGCTGTACGGCCATCGCAGCGTGTGAACCGTTGCCATTTACTCCACCAGATTCCGGCATTAGGGCAGAACTCACTACGGAAATGGTCCGCGTTGCTTAGCAATTATCTAGCTTAATGTAGCTGCCTAGCGTAGGCTAGCAGTATGAGGCCTAACCGTATTACGAAATTACTAGCGGGTCAACAGGCTCCCATTATAAAAACTACGGCTGTAAACGGTTCTACGGTATTGAGTAAAATAATCGATGCTCGCTATTTATTAATCGTGTTCTTTAGGTATTCCGGGTGCCCCTGGTGTAATCTCGCCATACACCGTTTGTCCCTAGAATATACTACTTTAAAGGATAACAGTTGCGAGGTCATTACTTTTATACAATCCGAGGCCAAAGGTATAAATGAAAATATATATGATCGGCACGCTAGAAGGCCTGAATTCGCTATAGTAGCTGATCCTAAGCGCAAATTTTATAACTTGTACGGCGTTGGTAATTCGCTAAGCGCCGCAGCTCGCAGCGCCAAAGTAGTGCCCAACTGGCTACATTCTGTGAAGGAGCACGGCTACAAGCAAACTAGTATTGATGGTAGTTTATTCTTAGTTCCTGCATCCTTTTTGATCGATACTCGAACCAATAAAATAGTGAAAACTAATTACGGAACAAATTATTACGATACTGATGCGTTTATGGACATTTACCAATCAGTATTCTTTAAGGAGCTGTAAAAAACCACCAGCTATACATTGTAAGTGTTGAGGCGTTGACGGCAGTCGTATTTGTCAGAACCTTGTCGGCAATTCGCAAATACGGATAAATATTACATGCAGCCAAAGAGTTTATGCTAATTATGATAAACTTTAACCATGATATCAGTGAGTGAAATCGCAATAGGCGACTCACACCGGCTTCGCCGCAGCATCCTCTTAGCAGTTGGGATAGTACTTATCGGGGCAGCCGTCGCCGTACTCTTCGGTTGGCAACAAAACATTACCGTATTAAAATCTGTTCTACCGTCGCTGGCTCCCATGAATCCGACTTCGGCAGTATGTTTTTTGCTACTAGGTACCAGCTTCATAGCGCGGGCCTGGCCTGACGCGCCTACGTTTCTTACAAAAATTTTTGCGGCTTGGCCGCCGCTACGCTCATAAGCGTCGGCTCGCTAATGCTATTACATTATTTGAGCAGTGTTGATGTACGTATTGACCGCTTACTGTTCACCGACAAACTCGGTATAAATCGAATGGCTCCAAGCACTGCTCTATGTTTCCTACTTACCGGCTTAAGTACGGTGGCGACGTTGGCTCGTAAGCCTTCAAAGTTATTGACTCGAGCCTTCGCGGCCACCGTGGTTTTTATAGCTACTTATACTCTCATTGGATACGCCTACGGTCTCCAGCCAGTTTATGGCACGGCCTTGTTAAATCCAATGGCTTTGCACGTGTCAGTTATATAATTGCCATAGGGCTGTTTATATCGCTTAGCGCATTCAGTTTCCGTAGTTTCAACCACCTTAGTTTTAACAATGCCGGCTTGCAGAATTTATATATGGAACGATCCCGTATCGATCAGTTACGTATTGCTCTCGTTGATGCCGAATCTGGGCAACGAGGCTACATACTCACCGGCAACAGCACCTACCTCGAGCCCTATAACGCTGCTTAACGGGTAGATAAGGCTAAGACAGCCGTCCTAAACCTACCGGTAGATGTGATTAGTAACGAAGAAGATAGACAAGTCAGCCAACTCGTGAACTTTAAACTCCAGGAGCTTAAAGAAACTATTCAGCTTCGCGACAGACAAGGCTCGGTTGCGACTGTTAAAGTAGTCGAGACAAATAAGGGCCAAAACTATATGGACAATATTCGCATCATTCTCAGCCGCAGCGACAAACGTATCGATGCTCGGCTAGCTACTAGCCTGGAGCAGTCTAAAATCCAAACCAACAAATCACTCCTGTTATTGTCGATGTCGACGGCCACTATACTGGCGTTACTCCTTGGCAGTTTATATCTGTTGCACAAAAACTTGAAACACCAGCGGCAAGCTGCCTTGGTCATCGAACATGATCGGGAGACTACGGTAGAGAAAAATCACTACTTGGAAGCCGAAGTAAGTGACCGCTTAGAAGAGTTGGAGCGTGTCAAAAGCAGTTTGGAGGAAGAAGTTGCCAGACGCACAACTGAACTTA
>JACMNI010000008.1 GCA_014378615.1 Candidatus Saccharimonadota bacterium
CGTACACACTGGATCGGGTAATAACCCACGCATATGGCATTTAGCCCCCGGCAACTGCTGCACCGGCAAAGCCGAGATTTGCGGTACTGGTATTTTATTCTGTGGCGCGGCTGCTTCGTGATTAGCTTGCTCATAAGCTAATATTGCCGTCATCCCTATTATGACGAGGGTGACAATTATCTTTGGGGCGGTGTTATGGTTACGTGCCATTGCAACAGTATAACCGGGTAAAGGCGTAAGCGCATTGACTATCAGTACTGACAAAACATAAAAATTATGCTACAATTGTCGCAAGCAAGTAGTAATACCTTCTCCGTGTCAGACATTCGTCCTAACAAGACTTACAATCCTCGGTTTCGATAGTAATGCGAGCGATAGTAAATAACAGTTAGGAATAACATCATGGCATCAAAATTATACGTAGGCGGATTAGCTTATAGCGTTGCAGACAAAGAACTCGAAGCTTTCTTTGCTGAAATCGGTACAGTCGTTAGTGCTGTCGTTATCAAAGACCGCGACAGCGGCCAATCTAAGGGTTTCGGCTTTGTAGAAATGGAAAACGATGCCGATGCTAAAAAGGCAATCGAAGAACTTAATGGCAAAGACCTTAGCGGTCGTTCTATTATGGTTTCTGAGGCTCGTCCTCAAGAAGATCGTCGCAGTAGCGGTGGTGGCGGTGGCGGCGGCGGATTCCGCAAGTCTTACTAACAGACTAACGTCTATTAAAAACCGGCTGTTGCTTACGCAATAGCCGGTTTTTTTGTTGGGACGTTGTTACTAGCTGCGGGCGCGTTTACGCTTGTGATAAAGCATGGTCATGATAATGGTATGAACCACGCAGATCGGGAACAGCAGCGTTAAGAAAATTAAAGTGCTGCTGGTATGGCTTGCCGCTTGAGCCGCAAGCGCAATACCATATGCTCCAACAAGTGCAGACACCAGCAATACATGACTACTCGCTATAAACAATCGGCCTTTACGATTCACGAGCTGCTTCGAGCGAGCAAGCGCATTACGCCATGTAATTGGAGCTTCCACTAGGGCTACCTGGGGTAGCAATGCAAAATTCAACGACGAGCCCAATATCCAACCACCCGCCAGGACAGCTGCACCTATCAGGTACGGCACGGCTCGGTCGGCTCGCACCCCAAATATATGTAGCACTACCGCTACCGCTAAACACAAAAGTGCAGTCGGCGCGAATACGACGAAAGCTAAAACCAACCAGGCGCTAACAGTATTACTGGTCGCTGCCAAACTTCGCCGCACGGTTTTGGCAAGAGAACGATTTCGCTTGCGGTGGATACCATCTGTCAGCGACAGAATAATCAAGTTATTGATGAAGCCCGCAATCCAGGCCCCAAGAACTCCAATAACACTCAACGCAAGTACCACCCAAAGGGCAAGGCTGATTCCGGACAGTTGCGATAATATGGTGCCAGCTAGTACGAATGTATAAATAATATTCGCAGCCAAACTGATAACGGCAAAACCAATGCCCGCTCCTAATAAGACACTGCCTAAAAATATATCTTCGTTTAAGGTTATGGCGGCTCGGCCATCGCGCAGCGCGTCACTTATAAAATATTGACGGGCAATGAGGGCCTTGGTTTGCGATAGCAGTTTCACATATCGACGACGAGCGTTTCTACGCATCTGCTGCAATGTCTTACGCGCTGGCTGATTGAGAAGCGCCAAGCGTTCGCTGTTCAATTGTTCTAAAATCATGCTTATTTCCACTGCAGCCGATTAACTGCCGGTGCCCGTTAATTCATCATTAAAAGCATTATAACACAAACAACTTAAATAAGCAAGTATATTGTAGAGCAGGTACGCACCGGCCGACTACAGGGCTTTTTCCTGTGCTACTATACCAGTATGAATAAAGACTACGTAATAGAGGCCACGGGGCTCGTTAAGTCGTATGGGGATAATCGCGTCCTTAATGGCGTCGATTTACAGGTTGAACGGGGCACTATGTTGGCGCTGCTTGGCCCCAATGGTGCCGGTAAGACTACAACAGTACGTATACTGAGCACGCTCCTAGGTTTTGACGCCGGTACAGTAAAGGTTGAAGGTCATGACATCATACGTGACGCTGATAAAGTACGCAGCGTCATTGGTTTAACGGGGCAATCGGCTGCAGTCGATGAACTGTTAACGGGCCGGGAGAACCTTGTTATGATGGGGCGATTGTACCGACTAACAAAAGCTAGTGCCAAAGCGAGAGCCGATGAATTGCTTACCGACTTCGACTTGCAAGACGCGGCCGACAGACCCGCTAAAACGTATAGCGGTGGTATGCGCCGACGCCTTGATCTGGCCGTCAGCCTTATTGCTACGCCGCCAGTAATATTCTTGGACGAACCGACCACAGGCCTAGATCCTCGATCACGACTCAGTATGTGGGCAATTATTAGAAAACTTATGGATGGTGGTACAACTATTCTATTAACAACGCAGTATTTGGAAGAGGCCGATCAGCTAGCTGATCAAATAGTAGTCATTGATGGCGGCAAGGTGATCGCTAAAGGCACAAGCGCCGAGTTGAAGAGTAAAGTCGGTAAAGATCGCCTCGAATTGGTATTTAAAGACGCCGCCGCTTTAAAGGCCGCGCGCAAAGCACTAGGAAAAGACGTGATAAGTACCGACGACAAAGAATATTCGGCGACCCTAGTTATTAACGACACTAATACTGATGTTAAGCGCGTCCTCGATGCCCTAGTAAGCGCCAAGATATCAGTGCAATCAATGGCGGTTCATAAGCCAACGCTCGACGACGTATTCTTAAGTTTAACGGGAAAAACTAATAACCAAGTCGAGCAGGAGGAACAGTAATGGCGACACCACTCGTATTTGAAAATCGGCCAAAAATTATTATGGCCTTGCTCGATTCCTGGATTATGATTAAGCGCTCTTGTACGCATATACTGCGCAATACCGATCAGCTACTGGGAACATTCTTCCAGCCCATAATGTTCTTGGTACTGTTTGCAACCGTCTTTGGCGGTGCTATATCCAAAGCCCTGCCGCCAGGCATAAGTTACCTAGACTTTTTAATGGCCGGCATCATTATTCAGACTGTGGCCTTTGGCTCGACGACTACGGCCGTTGCAGTCTGTAACGATCTCCAAAAGGGCATTATTGACCGCTTTCGCTCACTACCTATGAACAACCTGGCCGTGTTAAACGGTCATGTAGTGTCCGACCTGTTGCGCAACAGTATATCAACAGTAGTAATGCTGTTAACCGGACTGATAATAGGATTTCGGTCGCACGCCAGCGCGCTGAATTGGCTGGCGATTGTAGGCTTAATACTATTATTTACACTTGCCTTTTCTTGGTTGGCGGCAATAGTAGGTGTTGTTGCTAAAAGTGTCGAAGCCGTCCAATGGCTGACGTTTGTCATGATATTTCCATTGACGTTCGCCAGTAGTGCTTTTGTGCCGACCGCCAGCATGAATAGCGTCCTGCGAGTCTTTGCGGTTAATCAGCCTATCACCCAAGTAGTCGAGGCCGTGCGAGCGCTCATTTTAGGTACGCCCGTCGGTAACCATGTCTGGCTAGCTGTAATTTGGTGCTTGGGTATACTCATCGTGGCTATTCCGCTGGCGTCGTGGCTCTTTAAGCGTAAGAGCGCTTAGTAAACTTAAGCTTCGCGATTCTTGTGGTTACGAATCGTCTCTTCTATAGAGGCTTGTAAGTTATTTAGATCTTGTATGTCTCCTAATCTAACCGATGCGACAACGTCGGCGTATACCTTATCGCCCTGTTGGCGGCGCACCTGGAAAAAGGTTAGCGTTGGAATATCACCGTCATTGCTAATAAAGATGCCATTGCCGTCCGACGTTACCGTGGGAACGACGTAATTGAGTTCTAGGTTACCCTGATTTTGTGGTTTCATAGTACTAAGTATACGCCAGTCGCTGTCGGCACTGTAGAATGGTACATATGAACACCATCTTCTGTAAGAGTTGCGGTATGGAAATCGAGATCGACAAAGCGTTGGAAGGCCAGATTGAGGCTCGGGTTGTAGCCGCGGAACGGCATCGGCATGAAGCTGAACTGGCCGAAATTAAAACCGCAGCCGCCGCCGCTGCCGCTAAAGAGCGCGAAGCTTCGGAATCGCGGCTAAAAAAACAGCTCGACGCCGAGCGGGAACTTTTACAGCAAGCCGCGGCCGCTGATCTGGAACTGGCTCGTAAGAAACTGGAGCTAGCGGCCGACAGCGCTCGAAAGCACGCGGTTGTGGAGCAGGAAGCCTTGATTAGCCAGTTGCAAGCTGATGCCAGTAATGAAAAGCAATCCAATAAGGAGTTACGGGAGCAGCTTGGCGAAATGATGCAGACAGTTCGCGACGAAAAAAAAGCCCGCGAAAATGCCGAGTTAGAAGCCGCTCGTAAACTTGCCGCCAGTGAAGATAAAATCAGAGACGAAGTGCTTAAAAGCGCCGATGAGCGTTATAGATTAAAGATTGCCGAACAGGAAAAGAAACTGTCGGATACCCAGAAGGCTCTCGAAGACGCCCAGCGCAAGGCCAGTCAAGGCTCGCAGCAAAACCAGGGTGAAGTGCTGGAACTCGATCTTGAAAACCGTCTGCGCGAGGAATTTCCATTCGATATAATAACCGAAGTCAAAAAGGGCCAGCGTGGAGCCGATATAATTCAAACCGTTTGCAGCCAGAATGGTTCGGCCTGTGGAACACTATTATGGGAAACCAAAAACGGTAAATGGCAGCCGGCCTGGATCCCTAAATTCAAAGCCGATATCCGCTTAGCCAATGCTAATATCGGCGTCATCGTATCTCAGGAAATACCCAGTGAGCTCGGCGAAATGAAGCACTTGGAAAATAACGTCTGGGTCGTAAGCCCGCGCCTGGCGGCGCGTTTGGCGGCCGCTTTGCGCGTTACAATTTTGCAAGTCGCCGCCGCCAACACGATGAACGCCGGTAAAGATGTGAAGATGGAATCGCTGTATCAGTTCTTAGTAGGGCCAGAATTCCGGCACCGCGTAGAGGCTATAGTAGAAAACTATACGGTGCTCCAAGACGAAATTGAACGCGAAAAACGAGCTAGTGCCCTCAAATGGGCCCGCCAAGAAAAAGCTATCCGGGCGGTTATTGATAACACAATCGGCATGTACGGCGACCTCCAAGGAATTACTAACCGAGCCCTGCCATCTATAAGATCCCTTGAGCTGGAAAGCGGGGAAGATGAGGCGCCGGAGGTATTGCGAGACAGCGAGCCAGTCATCAAAATTATCCCGCCGCCAACCAGTCAAAGCAGCCTTCTGTAAGTACTGCGGAAAAGCTTACAGTCATGCTAAAGAAGTAACCATTATGATGGCTGTGTAAACACATATAAGGGGGCGAAATGGCAAATACTAACAAAACAATAAATATTGATGGCGTTGATTTATTTGGGGACTGCCTATCCCAAGCTACATTAATTGTAAAACAGGTAATGCCCAGTCATTTTGCTAATGCTACACCGGATCCAGAATGGGATGTCCGTGATTTAACCTCACATATGATTGCGATTTTGGAGTCCGTGCCCGCCACGCTGTCGGGATCTGCTTTGGAGGCCAAAGATGAGGTCTCTGACGATGCCGATGTAGATGCCCCAGAAGATGATCTTAGTGCCCGATGGCAGCAAGCTGCCGACCGCACCGAAGCAGCCATCAGCGAGATTGACTTTGAAGATACCGTATTACATGGTGAGCAGCAAATAACTGTCGAGTCATTATTAATAGAATTAGCCGGTGATTTGCTGATTCACGCCTGGGACCTAGGCGAAGCAATCGGCATGCCGGTTCGTTTCTCGCCATCTGTCGCGGAAGCAGTGATGGAGACGACGGTCGTACCTAATAGGTTAATGCTAAACAGCCATACTCTCTTTACAGAATCCATCGATCCACCGGCGAATGCCGATCTACAAGCTCGCTTACTTGCTCTGTTTGGTCGCAGTTATGCATGGCGAACAGCTAGCTAGGTATGGCTTCGTGGTACTATAGTAACCATGCTTAGACAGTTCGCAGTATCCATATTTTTGACCATAGCTGCCGTCCTCGGCGCCTTTATAGTGCTTGGACCTAGCGCTGCCGTCACTACATTAGTGCTAATTGCTATTGAAATAGCATTCAGTTTTGATAATGCGGTAATTAATGCCAAAACTTTGGAGCGCATGTCGTCGTTATGGCGTAAATTATTCTTAACTGTCGGCATGCTTATTGCCATCGTTGGCATGCGCTTAGTCTTTCCTATCTTAATCGTATCAGTCACGGCCAAACTTGGCTGGCAGAAGGTTGTTGACCTGGCTTTAAATAAACCGGAAGAGTATGCCCATTACCTGGAGGCAGCGCACATAAGTATATCGTCGTTCGGCGGCGCATTTTTATTGGTTCTCGTTTTGTTCTTTTTCTTGGATCATAAGCGTGAAATTCTTTGGCTGAATTCGATTGAACGTCCACTTCAACGTTTGGGTGGCGCTATATGGCTGGCGCCACTCATCGGTACGATTGTTATCGGCATTGCCGCCGTCTTTAGTTCAGACTCCGGCGAAGTTCTGCGGTCTGGTCTAGCCGGCGTCTATTTGTATACATTTATCCATACCGCGATTAATGCGCTCGGCCGAATTTCCGGCCAAAACTCTACCGGCATGTATACCGGTTGGGGCGCGGCCGTAGCCTTTATATATCTTGAAGTCCTCGATGCCAGCTTTAGTTTCGACGGCGTACTGGGTGCTTTTGCTATTACTAATATCGTGCCTATTATTGCCATTGGGCTCGGTGTCGGCGCGTTATGGGTTCGAAGTCTAACACTATACATGGTCAAACAGGGAACGCTGGCCGAATATCGTTATCTAGAGCATGGCGCGCATTATGCAATATTGGTATTGGCAGCTGCTTTACTGATTAGCATTTTCGTCAGTCTACCCGACGCAGTAACTGGTATTGTCGGGCTCGGTGTAATCGGCGCTTCGTTACTAGCATCGCGTCAACATAATGCCCGCCGTAAGCAAGCTTAAGCAAACGCTGCAGTTGTCCGCACCGGAAGCGGCCAAGCGACTATTGGGAGCGACGCTGATACGCGATTTTGATGGGCAGATTTTTAAGGTCAAGATAGTTGAAACCGAGGCCTACGATGCTTCTGACGCCGCCAGCCATAGCAATTGGGGTGTTACGCCCCGGACTGCTGTTATGTTCGGTCCGGCGGGTTATGCCTACGTATACTTCACGTACGGCATGCATTACTGCTTCAATGTGGTCACAGGCAACGATGGCGATGGTTCGGCAGTCCTAATACGGGCGGTAGAGCCATTAGTAGGGGTTACCGAAATGAGCCTCAAAAGAGGCAGTGTGACTGGACCGGGCGTTTCAAACGGCCCCGCTAAACTGTGCCAAGCACTAGGCATAGATAAACGGTTGTACGGCCACGACTTAGACCTATCGCCTTTGAGGCTCGAGCTGCAACCAGCTATACCGCCGGAAATGATTACCGTAACCACTAGAATCGGTATCAGTAAAGCCAAAGAAACTCTCTGGCGATTCTACATAACAGGTAATGAGTATGTCTCGAAAAAGTAATAAATATTACAAATATTGATGGATTAAGGGGCTATAGTTGGGAGTAGGAAGTGTGAGGCTTCCCTAGAACCGAGAATAATATTCTCGGTTCTTTTTTGTTCGCAATACAGTATTATAGCTACATGACCCTAGTATTGTTTACTATTGCCACCTTCCTTTCTACATTAGCCGGCGGTTATATCGCCATAAAGAACCTCAAGAGACTCCATTATGTCCTAGGCTTTACTGCCGGTATCATTTTGGGGGTCGTTGCCTTTGAGCTCCTACCCGAAATTTTTGGCCTAGTGGCAGATATCAAGATGGACCCTACATACCCCATGATAGCTTTGGTCGTGGGTTTTCTGCTGTTTCATATTTTTGAGAAGGGTTTGCTGATACATCACGCGCATGAGCACGAATACGGCGAACACAAACACCCCCAAGTCGGGGTTTTATCGGCCCTTGCGCTGTCGGGGCACAGCTTCTTAGATGGTGTCGGTATTGGTCTGGGTTTCCAGATTGATCCCGCGGTTGGCATCGCGGTAGCAATTGCGGTAATAGGTCACGACTTTGCCGACGGCCTTAACACCGTAAGCCTGATGCTAACGCATAAAAATTCTGTCCTAAAAGCTTCCAAAATGTTATTGCTCGATGCAATTGCACCCGTGCTGGGTGTGGTGTCGACCTATTTCTTCCACCTGGAGGATAGTCAGTTAGTTATCTACCTAGGTTTCTTTACTGGCTTCTTACTGTATATAGGCGCCAGTGATATCTTGCCCCAGGCCCACGAAAAGAATTCGTCGCGTTGGACAATTGCCTTAACTGTGCTCGGGGTCCTCGCAATATTCGTGGTGACCCGCTTCGCTTAAACTGTTAAACTGAGCCTATGACGATTGCGCTTATTGTTTTAGGTTTGATGGTATTAGTGCTTTTGGCACTTGTCTTGCGACGCCCGGCTACACCCGGAGCTGATCAAAGCTCACTTATGCTCAAGCAAGACCTTAGTCGCTTGAGTGACGATATTCTTAGTTTAAAAAATGGCTTGCAGACCCAGCTCGGTGACCGCTTTGAAAAGAACCAGGCTATGATGATGGGCAGTCTCCAGCGTCAGTTTAGTGAGAGCACTAAACTTATTACTGAAGTTACC
>JACMNI010000009.1 GCA_014378615.1 Candidatus Saccharimonadota bacterium
CCGACGTCTACCACAACTAATTCACCGGCCGACAGTTTGTTGTTATTAGAAACGTTATGGAGCGTGCAGGCTCGGGCGCCGCCAGCAACAATCGGCTCAAAAGAATGGCCACTGGCACCTCTAGAGCGAAAGCCGTGGGCAACAGCGGCCTCGAGCTGATATTCGTAATCATATTTAGCTAATTTAGATTTGGTCGTGGCGGTTTTAATACTGGCTATCGTGATATCGATAGCCTGTTGCAGGGCAGCGAGTTCTGGGGCCTGTTTAACCATGCGCATGTGTACTAAATGGCTCGTTAAGTCGAGTAATTCAAGCGACTCATTGTGCTGCTTTAGTTGTTTTACTAAACGGGCCCGGGCTGGATTTGCGTACAGGCCATAACGCTCGATGTAACCGGGCGCAGCGGCAATAGTGGCGGCGTGTTTGACCTTTTTAAGGCGGCTGTTCAATTTGCGCCAGCCTTCTTCGGTTTCTAAAATTTCGGCTATACCAGATCTATTTGTTAGGGCGCCGTCGTCAATTGCGCCGTCAAAAGCCGTTCGGCTGGCGTCGCGCGATGGGACTATTAAATATTCTTTGTCGCGGTCAATAACCAGTATTATATCTGGATCGTCTATGCCTGTTAAATACCAAAAGTTGGCGTCCTGGCAAAAGCTGTAGCTGCTGTCGCCACCGCGCTGCAGCAGGCCGTTGGCGGTAATGACGATCGGTGCGGTGCCACTAAATAATTCACTGAGCCGTTTGCGGTTACCGACAAAAAAGTCGGCGCTAAAATGGGAGGGCATTGAAGGTTGCATAATTAAGCCGTTAGTATAGCAAACCTTGGCAAGTTATGCGCTGGCCGGCTCGCTGGGCTTGAGTTTTTCGTGCAGGTATTTACAAACGATGGCGGCTTTGGCTTTGCCGATGGCGGCTGCAATGTCAGATTCTGGTGCCGCAATAACGCCCTTCACCGAGCCGAATGTTCTTAGTAATTTCTTACGAGTAGTTGGTCCAATTCCTGGGATTTCTTCCAGCATCGAAGTGGTTTGACGGTTCTGCTTAAGCGTCGAGTGGTAACTAACGGCAAAACGGTGACTCTCGTCGCGGATGCGCTGTAGCAACTTGATGATATTAGTATTATGCGGAACATTGAGCAGGATAAAATCGTTTGTCTCGGTCATGAAGCCATTCAATTTATGCAGTATTTCCATATTAAGATTAACGTTCGAGCGCCCCTTTTGAATGACGATCTGTTCCTCGCGCTTGGCTAGACCAATAAACGCTAGCTGCTGACAGCCCTGCTCATCCCTCGCCGCCGTGGCGGCATCGAGCTGGCCCTTACCGCCGTCGATCAACACCAAACTTGGTTTTCCCCAGGCCTTGATATTCTTTTCACTAAGTCGCCGCTTGAGCGTTTCGTTCATGTTATAAAAATCGTTATTGTGGTTAATCTTTGTCTTAAACTTACGGTATTCACTCTTGTCGCTAACGCCATTGGTAAAGACCACCATACTGGCTACAACGTCGGTGCCCTGCATGTGGCTAATATCATAGCCCTCAATCCGCTTTGGAAACTTGTCGAGGCCGAGTAAGTCAACCAGCTCGTTGAGCGCGTGGTCTTTGCTAATGTCCATGAATTCTTTGTCAGAAAATATAATCTGGTGGTTAAGTTTACGTAAGCTAAATAACTGGTTACGTAGTTTAGCGGCCAACTCAAAATCTTGGACTTTGGCGGCTTTTTGCATGTCGCGTTCAATCTCACTCTGGATCTTCTTACTTTTACCTTCAATAACGGCAATTAGTTTGCGCAGATTACCACGGTAGGCCTCAAGCGTGGTGCGGCCCTCTTCTAACCCTGGGTCGAGGCCAAGATGGTACTGCAGCGTAGCCCGTTTTTGGCCGCTCAGCTGCCGAGTGGCATACGGAAAAACCCGGCGCAGGAGTTTAAGGGCTTGGCGAATCGTAACCGTACTGCTGTAGGGCCCAAAGTATTTGGCTTTGTCGTCGAGCGGTCGACGGGTCGTAGAAACAGTTGGATAGCTACTGTCATAGTCGATCCGTATATAGCTCATAGATTTATCATCGCGCAGCAGAATGTTATAGCGCGGCATGTAGCGCCGGATCATTTCAGCTTCTAGAAATAAAGCTTCGATTTCGCTATCGACGACCATCCAGTCGATGTCGGCGATGTCGCGCACCAAGGCTTCGGTTTTAGGGTCACGGCCGCGCGATTTCTGGAAGTACTGCCGCACACGGTTATTTAAGACCGCCGCTTTGCCAACATAAATAATCTGGTCTTTATCATCTTTATGGAAATAGACGCCGGGCTGCTTGGGCAGCTCGGCTAACTTGTCTAAAACTTTTTTCGGGGTATCCACTAGCCTATTTTACAGGATTTGAACGTGTGATACGGAAGAATAAGGCGGTTCGGGCTGGTTTGGAGAAGTTTTGCTGTATAGCTGCCTGTTCCCGGGCCGCGATGACTTGTTCGCGCGTACGCTGAGTCCGTGAACCCAGTCGGACGGGCTGTTGTTCCTCGTTGGGGGTAATATTCGGAGAAAGGTCTACTACTTGTAAACCGGCGCTTCCAATACCACTTTGTAAGGCCATGATCTTCAAATTACGCTCGTCTGGATCAGTACTATCTACTATATTTTCAGCGACCTGCTGGGCAGCCAAAACGACACCGAATATACCTTCGACAATTTGCTGGGGGCTGTGTCTTTTAGGCGTTGTTGTCATAGTTAGATTATGACACTAAAATCAATTTATTACAACAGTTATTAGTGTAGATGTTTTTAGTAATTAGCCCAGTGTTTTTGTAAGTCATCGACGTGCCATGCTTCTGCTTTATATACACCAAGTCCGTATTTATGAGCATTTTCTGCCATCCACTTCCATACCTTGCTGTGTGGGGCGGTACAGTTATGGTGCTCGTCATACACGCAATTATTGGCGTCCGCATCAATGACGTCAAAGTCTACGGCATCACCATTACCATGTTCTGACTCACCAGGGGCAGCAACTAAATCTCTGCTTTTGTGTGGTGCATCCTCGCTATGGTCAGGGGTTAAA
>JACMNI010000010.1 GCA_014378615.1 Candidatus Saccharimonadota bacterium
GCAATATTGTATTTCACCAATCGTCGCAAGATTGCTTTAAAAATTCTAAAAGTATTGAGCATCGCGATGATTATAATAATCGTGTTTATATGGATGACCAAATCCTCCCTAGGCATATAGGGATCGTAAAACCATCCTTTCCGGGTAACCCTACTGAAGGTCGGTCTGAGGTTATAATAAGCTACTCAAAAAGTTTGAGTAGATAATGTAACTCCGCACCAAATTAGTTATTTTGTCAAATACGCTTTCGGGCGTATTTTTCATTTGTCTAATCATAGAATGTATAATCAAAGAATGACAATAAACTCAAAACAACCTAATTTAAAAAGAATGGATAATGTAGGGATTGTTGTCGCGTCACTCGACGAAGTGATTTCCTTTTTTGAAGAAGTGGGCTTACAGCTTGAAGGTCGGGCAATGGTGGAAGGAGAATGGGCTGGTCGTGTCACGGGATTAGGCAACCAGAGCGTGGAGATTGCGATGATGGTTACGCCCGATGGTCACAGTAGATTGGAGTTATCACGGTTTCTTGCACCGTCTGTAATTGCTGACCATCGCAGTGCCCCTGTGAATGCACTTGGCTATCTACGCTGTATGTTTACTGTAGAAGACATTGACGATACGGTATCAAGGCTCCAAAAGCACGGCGCTGAGCTTGTTGGAGAAATAGTGCAGTATGAGAATTCGTTTCGTCTGTGCTATATCCGTGGTCCTGAGCAAATTCTCATTGGCCTAGCAGAAGAATTAAATTGCAGTTAACGATAGCCATAATTATGCCAAGCATGGCCTTTATACCTTTAGATGTATTAAACAACATGAAAAGCCGTTATAATAAAAAAGTTACGTAATAATAATCAATACAGATGGAGAATCAGATGGTAACAGGATATTGCGTTAAATGTAAGGAAAAGGGCGTTGAATTAACAGCCCCAGCTATAAACCAAACTAAAACCGGTGGTTTCATGGCCAAAGGGAAGCACGAAAAATGCGGAACCACTGTTTGTGCAATGATGTCTAAAGACAATGCCGAAAAGGCAGTCGAAGCCGGCGCTACAAAAGCCTACTAAGTCTGTTAAATTAAGTGCTCTGTTAACACATAACAGAGCACTTTTTATTTTAACTGGTAACTAAATTATGATGCGACTACCGACTTTCTCTTACCCTTACCCACCTACTGCACCACATTGAAAGCATAAGGAACGCGCTAACGAGCGTTTTAGCTGAGTGCGTTGCGTTAATGAGCAGAAGGAACATATAATGAGGATTATGAAGAACACCGTAATATTTCAGCGCATCGAGAACGCTGCTATTTTGATTGCAGCCACTGGTGTTTATTATGCTAATCATCTTAATTGGGTGTGGTACGGAGTACCTAACAAAATAGAAAATCCTGTAGTATAGGAACAGTATGAAAGTCTTGTCCAAAAGCCAATTAAAAGATATTGCACTTGAAGTTTTAGGTTGGATATTGGTACTAATTGGTTTGGCCGCTTTAGTGTTGCCAGGTCCCGGATTGCTAGCGCTATTTGCAGGCTTAGCCTTGTTGGCGAACAGATACACCTGGGCCGAACGACGGCTTGAACCGATAAAGAAAGCTGCCCTTAAGGGTGCAGCTGATAGCGTTGCAAACGTACCGCGCATCATGGCGTCCGCTTTAGGAGCACTAATTTTGATGGCACTCGGTATAATTTGGGGCCTTAAACCGGCAGTACCAAGTTGGTGGCCGCTGGCTGATAAATTCTGGCTAATTGGCGGTTGGGGTACTGGCAGTACTTTGATTGGTTCGGGCATTATTGCCGCCGCCATGATTGTGTATAGCTACGTAAAATTACGCCCTGGACGCCAATCATAATCAAATTATGAGCACCACCTATAAAACCTTAGTTATTGGCGAAGGTAACCATGCCTCTATAGAAATCCCAGATAAAAATTTGGCAGAGATCAAGGGCAATAAAAGGGCTCCTTTAAAGATAACTATCAACGGCCACACCTATCAAAGTACCGCCACAGGCGTAGGCGGTAAATGCTTGGTTGTATTTCCGACTCGCGATCGAGAAGCTTCAGGTGCCAAAGCCGAAGACACAAAATCAAGACGGATCGAGAAAATTATTAGTCAGCTAAAACAACGGCCTAGCGAGCGCTAGATTTCGGCTGTTTATCTATAAGCACTTTTTGAGCCCACGGGCTAACGGCTTTATCGGTGCGGTGTATGCATCCAACCCAACAGCACGGTCGGCGCTTGCCTTCAGCTAACTGAGAACACGTTCTGACAACGTGGTCCTGTCTGGTTTTTTCTTGTTTTACGGTCACTGTCCAGCAGATCCACTCGTTTCTAGCTTTGACCGATATATTTTCCCATGCCAAAAGTGCCTTAGGACTGGCTAATAGGACAGTTTTGAGGTCTTTAGGTACTGTATGGACGAGACCGCCGGATACTATATTGTTTGTCATAAAACAATAATACAGCATTGCTTTAACCATAAGAATTATCACCCCTGTACTCAGTGCAATAGATGCCATCTATAGCTATTTATTGTCTATAGGCATACACTGCGAATAGTAATATCAATATCGATAAGGAGAAGATTACATGTCTCGTGACCGAACTGCCTACCCCGCCACGTTAGAAATTGAATATCCCGCAACACTCAACCGGTTAACAACTTTCTTTCGGCTACTCTTGAGCATACCTATTATCATAGTTTTAGGTATCCTTTCCGGATCTGGCGGCCAAAGTTACGCGGAAGAATCGACCAAACAGGTTTCCTCTAGCGGTAGCGGTATTGCTGCTGGACTTGGTATAGCTACGGCCCTCCTCATCATTGTTCGTCAGCGCTATCCGCGATGGTGGTTCGATTTCAATGTTGAATTTAACCGATTTTCTACCCGCGTTGCTGCCTATCTATTTCTGCTGACCGATAAATATCCATCTACTGTTGATAAGCAATCTGTTCATCTGGACTTTGCCTACCCAAACGTCAAGAAAGATTTGAACCGTTGGCTGCCACTCGTAAAATGGCTATTAGCTTTGCCTCATTACGTCGCGCTTGTCTTCCTATGTCTCGTATCCGTAATTGTAACGGTAATTGCCTGGTTTTCGATCTTATTTACCGGTACCTATCCGCGAAGCCTGTTTGACTTCGTAGTCGGTGTGGGTCGTTGGGGAACTCGCGTCAACGCCTATGCTTTCCTCTTAACCACCGATCAATATCCTCCTTTTAGTCTCAAATAGTAAACCGAAGCCGTATGAATAAAACGACATTTGCCAAAGCCTTTACCTATAATCAGCTAACGTTTGGCGTCTATAATATCTTATGGTTAAGCCGTACTCGGCGCACCCTCATGGCAAGAACTGGTCTGCACATTCCATCACCTATTTGGCTTGTGCTGCACTTCATAGCCCAAATAAGTGTAATTATTGCCGTCGTAATTGCCGTTCTGAATCCGACATCGGCTGGCTGGCCGATATTCATTCTAGTCGTTGTAGCTGCTATTGCTAACCAGTTTGTGTACCCAATTTGGCTCAAAAATTTTTATGTTGCAATAGAGCAGGTTAGCAACGGTAGAATGAATCAAACCGCGGCAGCTGGACTTTTGTTAGCTACTCCTAATATTGCTATACCCTTAATCGAGCAAGCTATTAGCAACCCCGAATCATTGCCAAAAATATATGGTACGTTCGATATGCATCAGCTCGCCGTGCCCGCATCTACCGAAGGGAACAAGATTTTAAAGCGTGTACTCACAGTTGTTGCCGTCGTAGCAGCCTTATTTTTGGCATTTTTGTTGGCCATTCCGGCTTTAATTAATCTGCAGTAGCCACCTTAGACGATATTATTGTTGTGCTGGCAGAATTTGGGCGTAGAATCAAATTATGAAAACTCTATGGCGTAATAACTCGTTATCGGTTGTACTGATAAGTTCATTTCTCATCTTCCTTTTAGGTCAAACAGTAACAGGCTACAAGGTCAATAATCAAGATCTCGAAGACCATAAACAGCCTACCATCAGCTCCCAGCAGTACCTTTCAAGTGGACATTTCGGAGAAGCCGTCTTCGAAAACTGACAGAGTGAATTTTTAGCGGTTGGAGCTATAGTTATTTTATCTATCTATTTGCGCCAGCAAGGGTCTCCGGAATCCAAAGCGCTAAACGCTCCCAATGATTCGACCGGCTGAAATTTGCCATCCTTTATTTGCGATGTTTTAGCAGTCGCTTTAGCGCCAGCACTAGCATCGCGGCTACAAATGGTGCCAACAGCACTAATCCTGCACTTAGCTTAGCTAATAAGACTACCAGGACAATGGTGGCTATTAGCCAACCAAGACCAGTCCAGCGGTTGATGTGCTGTCTTAGAAATTCACTGCCAAGATAGTAATACGGGAATACTGTGATAACCAAGAACGTGCTGGACAGCAAGCCAAATATTAGCACGACCGCTAAGCCCTCCCAGAATGGTGATGACAGGGCTAATGGAATCAGTGAAACCACTGCAGTTAAGCTGGTGGCAATTAACGGGCGGAATCGTTGCGCCAGGGCTTCGTGGGCCGCATCTACGGTCCCCATACCGGCTTTGCGGGCCTGGTTGGCGTAGTCAGTCAGCAATATCGTATTTTTAAGGCTCAGCCCAATGAGGGCAAAGAACCCGAGCGCTGCAAAAAAGCTGAAGGCGTTGTTAGTAAGGAACAATCCCAGCGTAATGCCGAACAGGCTAAATGGTATAGCTAGGAATATGAGTAGAGGCTGGAGTAAGCTTCGGAATTGGAAAGCTAGCACGAAGTAGATAACGGCCAGCAGTATCGGGAATGCGAGAGCTAGGGTTTTAAAGCTATCCTGGTTCTGCTGCTCTTGCCCAGAATCATACGTGACGGCATTATCACCTAAGTTGTAACTAGCAACTTGGTTATCGCTGTAGCGCTTTTGTAAAGCGGTTTTGGTAATGGTAACAAGTGTCGTTGTGTCGGTGTCTTTGTAAGTAGCAGCGAGGGTAACATATTGCTTAGCGTCTTTCTGGAAATAGATGCTCGAATTACCAACGTCGACACTCTTAATTTTGGCGACAGTGCCATCGGGACGCTTGAGCACAGCATCATTTTTTAAGTAGTTTGCGATTGCACCAGCAAGCTTTACGGCATTATCGCGATTTTTATCTGAACGAATTTGGATAGTAAAGCTTGCTGCCGGGGGGCCAGCACCTACCGACATGGCATTTACTTTAGCGTCTGTAAAGCGACTGTACTTATCGTTGAGCTGTTGCACTAGTTCTGGAGAAGTAATCTCACGATCTTTATAATCTGTTAGGTTAACATTCAGGGTAGCATTTTGAATGTTGGCGTTGCCGTAATAAGAGGCTTTAACAAAATTTTCACCAACCGTGTCCGTCAAAATCTTATTGGCTTCGTCCGCTACTTTTTGGGCTTCAACAATTGTGGTGTTAGGCCTAAATGTAAGGACGGTACTTATTAGGTTTTCGTCTTTGCTAGGAGGGAATATATTAAAGGTTACCTTTTTAAAGAGTGCTCCAGCACCGCCGATGAAACTAGCTCCGATAACCAGGGCTATCATACCGACAAGCAATAATTTACGCGTCGACCCCTTAGCCCACAGCATAGGCCTGGAAATAAATGCTGCTAGCTTATCTTCAATATTTAAAGCCTGCACTTCTTGAGCGTTACCGCCCATTTGTTTCTTGCCGAGGAGTAAAAATCGTGCAAACAATGGAATAAACACTAGGGCCACTACTAAACTTATTAAAAGCGCAGAGATAATAGTGATGGGTATAGCCCGTACGAAGCTACCTAGAATACCACCGACGAATAATAACGGTGCAAAACTCAATACTGAAGTTGACGTTGCTGCGATCATGGCGGCACTGACTTTGCCGGTCGCTGTCGTAATAGCGGCTCCGGCATCACGCATCTTTCGCCGCTGCGAATCGATCGCTTCGACCATGATGATCGTATCGTCGACAATTAACGACAAGCCTAATATAAGACCGAACAGCGTAATTGTATTAAGACTGTATCCGGCTAAATAGAGTAGGGCGTTAGTCGCCGCAATTACCGTAACCATAGAAAGCACGGTGATTATGGAAGCACGCCACGCAATAATGAGCGAGCCGACTATTAGAACGACCAACAATCCTTCTAATAACGAAGTCTGCAACTCATTAATCTGCTCCTTGATCTGCGGGGCGTTACTGGCGCTGATAGTAGCGACATAATTTGTTGTCGCTAATCGGCTATTTAGATTTTTGACGGCGGAACTTACTTGTTTATCCAGCTTGATCTCATCCGCACCTTTTACGGACCGGACGCCTATTACTACAGATTGATAAAATTTATTTTGGCCATTAAATCGCTCACCGTATTTATCAAAGGATTGCTGATTGGCTACCATAGTTCCGGTTAGAGGATCGTTAGCAAGTACAAATGGGTCAATGATAGATACACTTTTAACAAGTGACAAATTACGTTCTTGCAGATAAGTAGCCGCTAAACGCGCCTGATCAGCTAGTTCTTCAGCCGACGCTTTGCCGGTTTTGTCATAGAACGATACAACTAGGTTGTCGCCACGCTGGGTTAACCCGAATTCGAACGGCTTAATTTCAGTTGTAGCTGCCGCAGGTAGTAGACGGCGCTTGGATATATCGGCATTTAACTTGGCGCTTTCCTGTTTTGAATCAACATTATCCTGGAAGGCAATTTGGGCGGTGTAAAAATTAGCAAAACTGCTTACTTGAACCATTTTAACGCTTGGCTGTTTCAGCAAGTAATTACTAAGCGGGGTAGCAACATCGTCATTTACCTTGGCAGCATCATTTACCAAATAACTGCCTTGGGCCAAGGCGAAAGGCGTATTTATGCTGGGGAAGCCTTCGCGCCGCAGTAAGGTGGTGTAGCAGGCGATACCAAAAAATAAGACGGCTAACCATATAAGTGCGGTCCGCCGTGGATGATTATAAGAGTTGAAACTAAGGCGCTGAGCGAAAGTTCGTTTTACTTTTGATTGTTTCGTATTATTATTAGCCATTATTGAGCTCCGATGTTAGATACTGTTATCATAACTGCTCTTTTCATATAAACATAGCTTCACTTGTTAAGTTATGAATTCTAATACGCAATATACTCCCGGTGTGCTATTACTTAGCATATGGATATGCCAATAAGCGAGCGCCGCCAGATAGAAAACGAAATGATTTTTCGGCGGGCCAACGAACAAATAGGCATCAATTTGGACGAAGTAGACGCTCTTAATGTAGCAGACGGCAACGCACATTTAGTGCGAACCGATGATCTATTGCTAGAATTCCGCTGTGAATGTTCAGACGAGAATTGTCACGAACGCATTCCTGTAAAACTTAGTGTCTACAAGGAAATACACTTAAATCGAGACACCTTTATTATCAAAGAAGACCACGACGTAAAGGCCATAGAAAAAGTGACGGTAGTGGAAGTGGACTACAGTATCGTAAAAAAGAATAAATCTACGACAGAACCTGGCAAGAAACTCAACGACACCGACGTCGATAATAGCTAAAACTTAATTATCACGCGCACAGTTAAATATATGACCGCACCAACCGTTACCGGCTGTTATTCTTAGGACTTCGTAAAAGTACAAAAATTGAGGGAGCGCTATGGAATTAAGACCGCTACATGCTACAAGAGAAGCAGCGTGGTATGCCTTGCATAAGACTGGCCTAGCCAAACTCGCTAGCGGCGCTATTAACTGTTTTGTACCGTCTCGGCACGTGCAGGCGTTATTGCGATCGGAAGCTGAGAAGAAAGCACGACGGGAGCGGCATATTGTACGTGGGTTTGGTGAGTTCCACATTCGAAATTCTAAAATAGAAAATGAAGCTAATAGGGTAGATCCAGAAGCTTGGAAGATAGTAAGATCACATGCATTTTCTGGCGAAGCCGGAATTAAATTTGGTGAAATATTTGATGCACATGCAGCGGGATATTTAGAAGAGACTATCGGCGATGGAACTGTCAGCCGGCCACGCCCGAATGAGCCTAAAAAGTAGAATTATTTAGACATAACAGATATAATGAGCGCCGTGACTCATAGTCACTGTCATTGGCGCCTTGACGGAGTGGTTACGTAGCGGTCTGCAAAACCGCGTACACCGGTTCGAACCCGGTAGGTGCCTCCATTTGATTTATGATATTTTGCGATGAACATAACTGAATTATCCGGCTGCGTTATTCTGGACGACTATGGTCGGATATTGCTCTTACACCGAAATTCCGGCGACACGACTCACTGGGAACTTCCAGGCGGCAAACTAGAGCGCGGCGAGACCGCCGAAGAGGCCGCTGTGCGCGAACTGGAAGAAGAACTAGGTGTCAATGTGCGCTTAGTAGGCGCGCTCGGTAGTGAAATATTTGAACAGGACGAGCAGGAATATCGTTACAATTGGTTTCAGGCTGTCATTGAGGCGGGAAGACTGGCCATCCTTGAACCAGATGAATACGACGATTTTGATTATTATGAACTGGAAGATATGCCTAGTCTTTCGCTCTCGACAAATATGTTAATACTTTACCCTAAAATATTTAGCGGCGAAGTGTCACTCGAGAGCTAAGGTGTAGTATAATTGCCAAAGTTCAGTCAGCTGAACAGCCAAGGGCAAGTGGTGGAATGGTATACACGACAGACTTAAAATCTGTTGGCCTTAACGGCCTTGAGGGTTCGAGTCCCTCCTTGCCCACCAACCTAAGAAGATCGGTAATCCCGGTCTTTTTATTTACAGGGGGTTCGTCAATCGCCATAGTAATGACGGCTTAGGAACTGACTCACTAAGTACGACCGAAGTTGATTTAGAAGTGCTGGTGACAGACTGCAAGGTACGCACCGTACCGACACGGCTGCCTTGCACTTCAGCTGCTCTCAATTCCTTTAGCTGCACTTCAGCATGAACAATTGTGTTGTTGCGCGCCACTGTAGATAGAGGCTGGTCGGTAACGGCATTTATCGGTTTGCCCCACGGTACCTGGTAGGTGCCAACTTTTGTTTTTGCGCGTAACACTTCGGTTGCACTATAATTATTTTGCTCGGAGTTCAATAAAGGGACACTACCAATAAGTGCATCATAGAGCGAATTGGCGCCGACTATAGCTGAGATTAATACCTGTTTCCGACCGCCAATGGTGGTTTGTTGGGCGGCTATGAAAACGCCGCCGGCCTCATCAGTATTACCTGTCTTGACTCCTATTATTCCGTTAGTACCCAGTAGTCCATTTACATTACGAACCAAGCCAGCCAGGGGGAGGTTAGCGCTGGGCTGACCGACAATCTCGGCTACGACAGGTTCTTGCATGGCGGCTTGGCCGAGTAGTACAAGATCATGAGCTGTACTGACGGTTGTGGGGCTGTAACCACTGGCATCGGTACCGACTCGTGTATGGGTCAGACCCAGCTGCCGGATGTAGTTATTGCTAAAGGTGCTGTAATTTGCGAGCGACCCAAAGGCCCAAATTGCCATGGTGTCGGCTATATTATTGGCCGAGGGCAGTAACAGGGCCTGCAGCATCTGATACTGTGATAATTTCTCACCGACAGTTACGGGCGTGACCGATCCGTCACCGGCGATATATTGGTTGTAAATTGCCACATCGGCGGCAGTAATAGTGATTAGCGGTCCGGATTGTTTTAGGCCTAATGGATGTTTTTGCAGCACCGCTAGCGCGGTTAACACTTTGGCCGTACTAGCAATTGGTACCGCCGTCTGTTCGCCTCGCATGGCCATGACGCCAGCTGGCACAATGCCAACGGCGGCTTGACTGCTGGCCGGCCAGTTTAGGGCTATAGGGGCATTAGTATTCTTCAACTGCAGATTTAACTTTGTAGGCTGCAACGCGGGAAGCGGACGGACCAGCGCCCAGGCACAATAGACGGTAAGAACCGTGAGCACAGCCATCAGGCTGCCAGTACGGGTTCGTTTCAAAAATTGGCTAGTCATAAGCTCTTTCATGATACATGAAGCAACCCTCTTAATCAGTAAATAACACCCTAATTCACATCTTTTACTGTATAATTAAACTAATAACTAAGGAGCTCCTTCCATGACCGTACTCATCATTGTTCTCGTAATCGTTGGCCTGTTAGGCCTCTTTGCCATCTCCGCTTATAACGCCTTAGTACGCCTTAACCAGCAGGCCGAAGAAGCCTGGAGCGATATTACTGTCCAACTAAAGCGTCGTTACGACCTTATTCCGAACCTTGTAAATACGGTTAAAGGGTATGCAGCGCACGAAAGTGGTGTCTTCGAGAATGTTACTAAAGCCCGCGCTAATGCCATCGGCGCCCAAGGTGTAGCCGCTACCGCTGAAGCTGAAAATCAATTCAGCCAGACCATGAAGAGCTTGTTTGCCGTTGCCGAAGCTTACCCAGACCTAAAGGCCAGCCAGAACTTCCAAGACCTACAAGCTGAAATCACCGATACCGAAGACAAAATTCAGGCTTCTCGTCGCTTTTATAACGGCGTAGTACGTGACTTTAACACCAAGCGTAAAGTCTTCCCAACTAACATCTTTGCCAGCATGCTCGGTTTTAATAAAGATAAAGAATTCTTTGAACTCGACGATGTGCAAACTGCGGCTGTTGCCAATCCGGTAGAAGTTAAGTTCTAACCACATAAATAACATTAGCCAAACGATAAGCAGGAACCCGAATGTATAGCCAAATTGCCGCTAACAAACGCAAAACAGTCTATATTATGTTATTTTTTGTGGCGCTTATAGCTGGACTCGCGTATTTATTTAGCGCCTTCTATGGTGGCAATCACAATGTATTTTATGGTGGCCTGATTGGGTCGGTAGTGTACGCCGTGATAACTTATTTTGCCGGCAGTCGCATGAGCTTGGCCGTCAACGGAGCCCAGGAAATCCAAAAATCTGACAATCCACGTCTATGGCGGATAGTCGAGAATTTGGCAATTACCGATGGTTTGCCGATGCCACGGGTATATATCATGCCCGATCCGGCTCTGAATGCTTTTGCAACAGGCCGCGACCCCAAACACTCGGCAGTTTGTGTTACGGCTGGATTGCTCGACGCAATGAACGATAGCGAGCTAGAAGGCGTATTGGCTCACGAACTAGGTCACATCAAAAATTACGATATCCGCGTCAGTATGATGGCGTTTGCGCTAACGGCCGTTATTTCACTATTGGCCGATGTAATGCTACGCGCTACATTCTTCCGAAACAATGATGATAATGAAGGTGGCGGTAACATGTTATTCTTTGCGCTAGGGATTGTGGCGGCAATTGTTGCCCCGATAATCGCTACGCTTATACAGTTGGCTATTTCTAGACAACGTGAATATCTGGCCGATGCTACCGGTGCCCTTACGACCCGCTACCCCGACGGTTTAGCCAGCGCTTTAGAGAAAATCGGTCAGTTAGGCAGCGCCACCCGAAAGCAAAACACCAGCACGGCACATTTATTCTTCGCTAGCCCATTACGTGGACACAGCCTAGCTAACCTATTTAGCACGCACCCTCCAATTGCCGAGCGCGTTGCCCGACTGCGCAGCATGGGCACTAAAGCCTGATTTATGAGCCAGAAACCAGCTAAAAAGGGAAAGCCTGCCGGCAAGCGCGCGTTAAGTAAAAAAGCCCCCGCTAATTCTTCAAAGCACGCCACGGCTTCAAAACCGATAACCGTAGTTTCATCGGAAAAACGATGGTATCAGCGAGCCCCCCGTGTGAAGCGCACGGTACGTATAATTTCAATCTGGCAGCTCACGAAGCAGACTAGCCTGTTGTTATGGCAACACAAGGGTGTGTTTATTGGTATAGCCATTGTCTATGGGTTGCTTAATATAGTGCTGGCTCAAGGTTTAGGCGGATCAGACGTAAGTAATCTAAAGTCACAGCTAAGCCAGGTTTTTACCGGTAATTTTGGGGCGGTTACTTCCAGTCTGGTGGTTTTCGCTAGTTTAATTGGCTCGGCCGGCACAAGTTCAGACGGTACTTCAGCTGCGTATCAATTGTTTCTTACGCTGATCGCCAGTTTGGCAATTATTTGGGCCTTACGACAGGCTAATGCCGGTATCTCGTTTAGAATTAGGGATGCCTATTACCGTGGTATGTACCCATTAGTCCCGTTTGTCCTCGTCTTACTGGTTGTTGGCCTTCAGCTGTTGCCGTTAGCAATTGGATCGTCTATCTACAGCGTAGTTATGACGCAGGGAATTGCCGTAAATGGCCTGGAGCAAACACTCTGGGCACTCATTTTCGCGGCGCTGGCGCTCGTGTCGCTCTACATGCTGGCGTCATCACTGTTCGCGCTTTATATCGTGACGTTGCCCGATATGACGCCTATGAAAGCCTTGCGGAGCGCCCGTGAGCTAGTTCGTTCACGCCGTTGGACTGTCATTCGCAAAGTATTGTTTCTTCTGCCGTCCTTACTCCTGGTTGGTGCCATTGTAATGGTGCCATTTATTCTATTTCTGACAGCGGCCGCTACTTTAGTATTTTTCCTCCTGACTACGTTTTCACTAGTAGCGGTGCACGGCTATATGTATAGTTTGTATAGGGAGTTACTTCGTGAATAGAGCCGCTGCCAAAGATCGCATAAACAAACTCAAAGCGTTAATTAACGATTACCGCTACCAGTACCACGTGCTCGACGAATCGACCATGAGCGAGGCGGCGGCCGACAGCTTAAAGCATGAATTATCCACACTAGAAGCCGAGTACCCAGATCTAATTACGGCTGATTCGCCTACGCAGCGCATAGCTGGCGAGCCGCTCGCTAAATTCTCGCAGGTAACGCACAGTTCACGCATGCTAAGCCTAAATGACGTGTTTAATACCAAGGAAGTAATGGCTTGGGTGGAGCGCCTGCGCAAATTGAGTCCAACCACCTCGTTTGAATATTTTGCTGATGTAAAGATGGATGGCCTCGCCTGCGCCCTCATATACGAAGATGGGCAACTGACTACCGCCGTCACCCGAGGTAATGGTTTTGTTGGCGAAGACGTGACACTTAATGTTCGCACCATTGAAAATGTGCCACTGCAACTGCGGCGTAAAGCAGGGCACGAGCACTTGTGCCAAGGCCGGACCGAAGTGCGCGGTGAAATTATTATGCTGATAGCCGATTTTGAGGCGCTGAATTCGCAGCGCGCCGCAGAGTCCAAACCGTTATTTGCCAATCCGCGTAATTTGGCAGCCGGAACCATTCGCCAACTTGATCCGGCGCTGGCGGCGGCGCGACCGCTGCGCTTCAGGGCTTACGACTTACTGCGTGAAAACCCATCCGATGTCCCCACTAACAGCTTGGCGTATGAGGCACTCCAAAACATTGGCATTTCGGCAAATACCGAGGCCAAGGTATTTAGCTCTGTCGAAGACGTGCTTGCGTATGCCCAATACTGGGGCGAGGCTCGGCATAACTTGCCGTTTAATACTGATGGTCTAGTTATAAAACTAAATGATCGCGCGTTGTATGCCGATCTTGGAGTAGTCGGCAAAGCCCCACGGGCGGCTGTAGCGTATAAGTACGCGGCCGAAGAGGCCACCACTACTGTTATAGACATCATATTGAGCATTGGACGGACGGGAACGGCAAACCCGGTAGCTGTCTTCGAACCGGTGGTGGTAGCTGGAAGTACCGTCCAGCACGCCACGCTGCACAATACCGATGAGATCGCCCGCAAAGATATTCGTGTTGGTGACACCGTTATTATTTACAAGGCCGGTGACATCATCCCGCAGGTGCTAAAAGTCTTAACAGAACTGCGGCCCAAAAACGCTAAACCATTTAACATGGAAGCCGAACTGCAACGGCAATATCCCGAACTGGATTTCGAGCGCGTGCCCGGCGAGGCCGCCTACCGTATGAAGAACGTCAGTGGCCCATTGCTGCTGAAACGAGCTCTAGAACATTTTGCCAGCAAAGGCGCTATGGATATAGATACGCTCGGCGAGAAAAACGTAGCGGCCTTAGTAGATTCCGGCCTCGTTACCGATTTAGCGAGTATTTACGCCTTAACCGAAGACCAGATTTTGACTGTCGATCGGTTTGCTAGCTTGTCGGCTCAAAAGTTAGTAAGCGGTATTCAAGCTACTAAGCAGCCACCATTGCCGCGGTTTATATACGGGCTCGGCATTAGGCACGTTGGCTCCCAGACGGCGATAGATCTCGCCAATGCATTCGGTAGTTTACCAGCCCTGGCTCAAGCTAATTTGGACGAATTACAGGCGGTGGATGGGATTGGCAAAGTTGTAGCCGAGTCAATTGCGGCTTGGTTCGCCGATGCCGACAATGAAGAACTATTAAAAAAGTTCACCGATCTCGGCGTTGCGCCCTTCCATGAAACTCACGAGGATGGCCCGCTACATGGAGAGAAGTTTGTCATTACCGGTGGGTTAGAAACCATGACGCGCGACCAAGCCGCCGATAAAATCCGCGCGCTAGGCGGGGCTTTCCAAAGTACGCTCGGCAAGGACACCACGTATTTAGTAGTAGGCGCTAACGTCGGTGCCGCCAAACTGGCCAAGGCAGCTAAATACGGCACGAAGCAAATAAATGAAACGGAACTAATGAACTTAATAGGGCACAATTAATGCCACACATCCACGAATTATACGACTTCACAATAACGGTATATATTGTGCACGAGGATAAGGTACTGCTCGTAAATCACCCTCGTTACGATAAGTGGATTCCAATTGGTGGACACATTGAACTAGATGAAGATCCAGAAATGGCACTGTACCGTGAAATTGATGAAGAGACTGGCCTGAACGTACGCATATTGAGCACAAAACCAAGCTTTGATTCGCCTTACACAAAACAACTTTTGACTCCAAATTATATAGATGCACATGAAGCCAATCCGCCACATAAACACATTTCATTTATATACTTCGGTATAGCCGACACTGCAGCCTTAGTCTTATCAGACGAACATGATGACATGCGCTGGTTGTCTACTTTGGACTTACAAGATGAACGTTACTCTTTAAGCCCCGATGTGATCTTCTATTCAGAAGCGGCGATCAAACTAGCCGCAACCATGACTTGACTCTGCCACTAAATACGTTATGCTTATGGTAAGTCGTGCGCACTAGCGGCGCCAGGCAAAATAAACATTTTTCAAAAATAAAAAAAAGCACCGCCGCTCGGGTGGGCGCGCACGAACAAAATAAAGCTGGTCACGTTGACCGGCTTTATTTTAAGGCATGTATAATGAGCACCAGAGTAACAATATGATTAAATACTATTATAAAAATACTACTAGCCCCGAACTCACAGAAATTAGCGAACCTAAAAAGGGTACGTGGGTCTATGTTGAAACACCGACTGACGCCGAAGTAGTACAGCTTGCCAAGCAGTTCAAACTGGAGTCCGGTAATCTGGAAGATGCTCGTGACGAAGATGAAATGCCCCGACTGGAGCGTCAGGATGGTCAAACCTATATCTACGTTCGTTTTGCTTATCGCAACAGCCAAGGCGATCTATCGACTATGCCACTTCTTATCGTGTTTGGCGGGGAATACGTTATAACGGTTAGTCGTATTCGCTTGCCGGCATTGGACCACCTCATGCGGGGCCGAACGCCCTTTGCGACTACTCAGCGTTCCAAATTAGTGCTACTTATTCTGTCTCAGATTAGTGACCAATACGACGGGTTTATTAATAGAATTAGCCGCCAAATTAAATCTATCCGCTCGCGACTTCGAAGTACGGGGATTACTAATAAGGACTTGCTGGACTTTGTGACAATCGAAGACGACCTCAACGAGTTTCAGGCGTCGCTACAGCCCACCAATGCCGCCCTCCGCCGGCTGCTAGTTGGTAAGCAACTACCACTCTTCGATGATGACCATGACATTGTAGAAGACTTACTACTTAACAATGAGCAGTCAATCGAAGCGATCCGGTCTAATCTATTATCAGTTAGTAATATTCGTGATGCCTACTCAGCGATTAGTAGCAACAACTTGAACCGTACTATTACACTGTTAACGCTGGCGACCATCTTAGTTGCATTACCCAACGTCTTTTTTGGTATGTTCGGCATGAATGTGCCGCTTCCGTTTCAGGATGCTCGCTGGGCGTTCGCCGCGATATTAAGCGTAAATGTACTGCTAATTGCGGCCATAATCTTCTACGTCCGCAAAAAGCGAATAATCTAGCCACCTTTCAATTGGCGGCTTAATTTGGTAGAATTTACCAGCTACACACAGCACTAGGGGATATAGCTCAGTTGATTAGAGCGCTGCCATGGCATGGCAGAGGTCCAGGGTTTGAGTCCCTGTATCTCCACCAAATAAAATACCCGTCCGAAAGGACGGGTATTTTATTTGGTTGGGTGCAAAGGCCACAGAACACCAATGCCGAAGGCATAAGGGATTGGCAGAGCAGAGCCAAGCGCATGAGCTAGCTCAGAGCATGGCTCTGCGGCGGAGCGCAACGAAGTTGTGCGATTCCTGTTTGGAGAAAATGATTTATATCGTATAATCAGGTTAAATCAACCTTAAAATAAAAAAACAGGAAATAAATGCAACCCAACGACAGCCCTACCGGTCCACAGCCCGAGCCTACAGATAATTTCCCCCCAACCACCTTCCAACCGCAGGTTTTTGCTCCAACCCAAACCATTGCACCAACAGTCACCCAAACGCCCGAACCGGTAGTTATACTTGGGACGTCAGAAGCGCCAACTTCAGCTACTTCGCCTGTATTAACGCCAACGCCGCAAGCAGCCTCATCTAACTCTGCACCAGCTCCGTCTTCAGTTGAACCTGCTGGTCCGGTTGTTGGCGGCGATCTCTCGCCTAACGTACCCGCTAAAAAACGGCTACCCAAAAAGCTCATATTTGGTGGAGCGGCGCTAGCTCTGATTGCTATTGCGGGGGCTGCTTTTTACTTTGGCTATTATACTAATAGCTCCATGCTTTATGCCCAGGCCTTGGGTAATTCTGGTAAAGGTATAAGCGAACTCACGAAGCAGTTTACCGAGAAACAGTTTGTTACCGGAACTAGCTATACCGGTAGTGGCACCTACAAAGTAGACAGTCGTGGCTTTACGACGGATGGTAAATTAGCTTTCAAATCGGATGACAAGAATTCGGAGACGACATTTGATGTCGGACTTGGTACCAGCCGCGTTAACGTAGCCTTACGGACAATAAAATCTGCTGGCACCAGTCCCGACATATATATTAAGGCTGACCGGTTGAATGCGCTGGAGAGCATGCTCGGCCCGCAAGTTGGGAAAATAGCTTCTAAATATGACGGAAAATGGATCGTCGTTGATCATACGCTTATTGATAACGCCCAAAAGCAAGCAACCTCCACGGCCAAAGCCGCGCCGCCGAGCGTCGAGCAGATCACGGAAGAAATAAAGGCCTTTGACCGGGTCAACCAAGAGTATTTATTTAGTAACAATAAAGACAAAGCCGTCACCAAAATAGTTAAGAGCTACGGTCTAGAAACTGTTGATGGACACAAAGTCATTCACTACCAGGTGGCACTAGACAAAACCAACACCAAAAAATACATTAGCGCTCAGTATGAGGCGGTTAAAACAGTCAATTTATACGACTGGATTAAGAGTAATAATTACGCCGAGACTTTAGATGGAGCGCATGCATCAGCCCTAAAATCAGCCGACACTATTATGCCTACCGATACTTTTGACTTATACGCCGATGTTAACAGCCGTCTGATTTATAAACTACGATTTGCCGACAAAAAGAATCCAGCTATTAATTATGTCGACATAGGGTTAGATGCGGTGAATCGTGACGTATTACCGTTCTTCCTTTCAGCAAAAGATGGCTCAAATAAAAGGTCTATCGATATGAAGATTACCGCCAACACTAAGACTAATGAGTTACAGTTTAAAATGAACGTTAGTGGGGCTCGGCCTGATAAATATAGCTTTGCTAGCGATTTTACCTTTAAGCCCGCTGTCGAAAAAGTGAGCGTTGCTGTACCGACGGGCGCTATCCAACTTGGAGTTGTATTTAAAGATCTAGGTTTAGGTGACCCCGCTAATTTAGCTTCCGGCCTAGGCGCGCGTAACACCGCGAATACCTATGGAACATCAAATCCAGACGACGCCATGAGACAAGCCAACATAATGTCGCTTCAAACACAATTGGAAGCGTTCTACAGCGCCGAAGGGTATTACCCGGGCTTGGCACAGTTAAACGACCCTAACTGGCGAGCTACAAATATGAAGTATCTTGACCCAACCGCATTATCTGATCCGGCATCGAACAGTAAGCTATTAAGCTCTAAGCCAGCCGCTCAAATTCTTGCGTATGAGCCGCTGGATGCAAGCGGCAAAGCCTGTAGTCAGAAGTGCACTAGCTATACGCTAACGGCTACATTAAGTACCGGAACTCAGTACATTAAAAAGAGCTTAGAATAAGCCCGCTAGGCTATACTATCTATATTGATGAATGTTGTTGTTGATAACCTATTGACTCACTACGAAATGACCGGCCAGGGCAAGGTAGTATTGTTACTGCACGGCTGGGGTGACAACCTAATGGGTCTGAGCAGCATACAAAAGAGCCTAGCCAAAAAGTATACCGTTGTAAGCCTCGATCTGCCTGGGTTTGGTGCGACCCAAGCGCCTACTACCGTTTGGAATTTAGATAACTACGCTTATTTTACAGAAGCGTTCTTGGCAAAACTCGATCTTAAACCTTATGCCGTCGTAGGGCATAGTAATGGTGGAGCGCTAGCCATTCGTGCCATAGCAATGCAACTTCTGAATCCAACGAAGCTAGTGCTACTAGCGGCCTCCGGCATTCGCGATGGCCAAACTGCAAAACGTTTAGGTCTAAATATTATTGCTAAAGTTGGCAATGCGGCCACATTTTGGCTGCCAAAGACCACGCGGGGTAAGCTACGTAAAAAGCTATATGGTGCAGTCGGCTCCGACCTACTAGTTGTCGAAAATCTGCAAGAAACATTTAAACAAACGGTGCGCCAAGACGTCCAAGCCGATGCTGCCCAGCTGGTTCTGCCGACGCTTTTAATCTATTCTGATGCTGACACAGCCGTACCTATAAAAGATGGCCATAGCTACAACAAGCTTATCAAAAATTCTCGTTTAGAAGTAATAAATGGGGCCAGTCACTTTGTTCATCTAGACCAGCCACTAAGGGTCGACTCACTCATACAGGAATTCTTAGCATGAAAGTCTTGAAAGGCCTGTTAAGTTTATACAGTGTGCGCTTCCCGACGGCGCTGGTTTACATGCTGCAAAGTACGGAGTACCAGGTTCCGGCATATTTGGCTTGGCTGTGGCGAACATCTAATTATTCGTCGGTTATGACCCGCCGGACTTTAGATAAGACCAAGGCTGCTAACTTGTTGCTTGCAGCCTTGCGCACTGGAATAGTTTTGGAAGTAGTATTAGGGTTAACGCTTATCATAGGCGGATACCGAGCCCAAAGTACAGGTGCGGTGCTGGCTGGTGTAGTGCTCCTTGCAAGCTATCCTGTAATATGGTCACATCTGGTAGTCATACCTCTAGTTTTGGGAAGAATTTTCATTAGCCGACCGGCCGAAAAGCGGCTAATATCCGAGTCAGTAAAGATATTTGCCAATCACCCTGGTGCCAAGATCGCCGTGGCCGGCAGCTACGGCAAGACCACCATGAAAGAATTGCTAGCAACTGTTTTAAGCGAGGGGCTGGACGTAGCGGCCACCCCGGCTAATAAAAACGTCAGCAGCAGCCACGCTTA
>JACMNI010000011.1 GCA_014378615.1 Candidatus Saccharimonadota bacterium
CGTGATAATTACGAACTGTCGGCACTGCAAGCTTTTACCGACGCCGACATCATTATCGGTCAATTTGGCATCGGCAGTGACGGTCATATTGCGGGTATCCTACCGGCTTCGCCCGCAGTTACTAGTCTAGCTTTTGTCGCCGCTTACACGCATCCACCGTATGAAAGACTAACCCTAACCGGCCACGCCCTTAGGCGCGTTACGGCAGCCTATGTCCTGGCATTCGGCGCCGACAAACAAGTCGCCCTAAATGCACTGGAAACGAAATCACTCACGTATAGTGAGCAGCCTTCGCAAATATTAAAAGAGCTGCCAGAAGCGTACGTATTCTCTGATCAAATTGGACATAGGCACGGAGCCTAATCAGTCGTGATAAGCTAAAAGTAATGCTTTTATTGTAACCAGAACGGATTGCCCATGACCTCTACCGATAACCAGCCCGCCGATGCACCAATCTTAGTTATATTTGGGATCACTGGCGATCTTAGCAGGCGCAAATTACTGCCAGCTTTGTATCATATCTTTAGCCAAGAGTTGTTACCAGCTAACACTAAGATTATTGGCGTAAGCCGTCGGCCATTAGATGTTAACGACCTTCTTGGTAACGTCGAGCTCTGTGTCCTCGAGAAAGACAATGTCTGTGATCCCGAAGGTATCCGCCGATTAAAAGACGCATTGGAAAGTTTTCAGTTGGATCCCGGCAATCAAGCCGATTTTATACGGTTGAAGGATAGGCTAACTGAGTTAGATGGTGCTAATGGCGACCAGCGCGAGCACCTATTTTACATGTCTATCCCTCCCGAAGCTTACACGCCTATCGTCGAGCAGCTTGGAAAAAATGGGCTTAATGACAGGCGCAGCCGAGTACTGCTCGAGAAGCCGTTTGGTTACGATAGTGCATCGGCCCAGGCGCTTATTACTCTAGTAGATACCTATTTTAGCGAAGAACAGGTGTACCGTATCGACCACTACCTGGCTAAAGAAACAGCCCAAAATTTACTTACCTTTCGCTTATATAACCCAATATTTAGTTCGCTATGGAACGCCGAACATATTGAGCGGGTCGAGATTCGGGCTACGGAAACAATTGGCATAGAAGGCCGAGCTGAATTTTATGAAAAAACTGGAGCATTACGCGATTTAGTGCAAAGTCACCTCTTACAGTTATTAGCTATCACCCTCATGGACTTACCGGCTGACATGTCGAGCGGCGAGATTCACCGCACTAAACAATACTTTTTGGAGCAACTTCTTCCGGCTGATCCGAATCTAGCAGTTCGAGGTCAGTATGACGGCTACAAGCAGGAAGTCCAAAATGAAGCCTCCACAACTGAAAGCTATGCCCGCGTGCATTTAAAACACGGGGCCGAGCGTTGGCAAGGCGTAGATTTTGTCCTAGATACAGGTAAGGGAATGGCCGAAAAGCTGACCGAGATCACGGTCTATTTCAAAACCACACACGCCCACTCAAGCAACAACTTGACTTTCAATATTCAGCCGAACGAGGGCATTACCCTCGACCTCATCGTTAAGGCACCCGGAATCGAAAACCAAACGACCCATACTACGCTAGACTTCGATTACCAAAAACTTTATACCGATACTCAGCATATCGACGCCTACGAACGGGTTTTGATGGACGCTGTACGGGCCGATCAATCATTGTTCTCGAGTGACGCTGAAGTGTTGGCTACTTGGCGGGTTCTGCAGCCTATCTTAGATAAGTGGTCGGGCAATGACGACGATTTACGGCGGTATGCAGTAGGCTCCGCCGCTGGCACCATTACTGACACATCAGTCCATGTAAACTAACGCTATGATATTAGATGGCATTATTGTCCTTTTCCTCATCAGCGCCTTCTTTAGAGGTCGAGAAATTGGCTTTATACGGCAAGCTTGCTCATCGGTTGGGTTCTTTGGCGGCTTGTATATAGGTAGCCTGTTACAGCCACATACCATCGGTCTTGCCCACACTGCGCCGGGGCGGGCGCTCGTTGCCATCGGCACCTCCATCGGTTGCGCACTGCTACTCCTAATCATCGGTGAGTATTGTGGCGTGGTTATAAAACGCAAAGCCCAATCCAGGCGAATTAATAGCTTTGACAATACGTTTGGCGCGGGCCTAAGTATAATTAGTTTTCTCCTCACGGTTTGGATAGGCGCCAGCCTCGTCAGCGGCCTGCCGGTAGCGGGTGTACAGCAGGTTATAGCCGACTCCCAAATAGTTAGGCGGCTCAACAATAGCCTGCCGCCGGCGCCAGATGTCATTGCCAGCCTTAGCCGCTTAGTCGACCCCAACGGCTTCCCAAATGTCTTTATTGGTGGCGAGCCAGATCGAACTAATGGGCCAATTGCGTCGCCCGATTTAGGGCCACTAGAGGCCGCCGTTAGCCGCGATAAAGCCTCGGTGGTTAAGATTGAAGGACAGGGTTGCGGCGGCATTGTTGAGGGTTCGGGTTTTGTAGCCGGAGATGGTTTAGTTGCTACCAACGCTCATGTGGTGGCTGGCATCAAAAAGCCGTATATTCAGGACGCCAATGGCACGCACACTGCGTCGATCGTGTGGTTTAATCCCAACCTCGATTTTGCTGTGTTACGAGCCTCTAACTTAGCTGGGACGCCGCTTAATTTTGCAACTAAGGCTGCCGCAATAAGTTCATCGGCGGCCGTACTCGGTTACCCGGGGGGAGGCAATTTTAAGGCTGATCCGGCGGCAGTAACGGATAGTTTTATCGCGCGCGGCCGTAATATATATGGCCGTGGCGTCACTAACCGGCAAGTTTATGAGCTGCAAGCCGACATTATCCCCGGCAACTCCGGCGGCCCGGTAGTAGCAGCTGATGGCACGGTGATTGGCGTGGTTTTTGCTCAATCGACCGCCTATGCCCACGTTGGCTACGCCTTGACAGCCTCGCAAGTGGCTAACGATTATCGCCAAGCTGTGGCCCAAAATCGGACAGTTAGTTCGGGCACTTGCGCCGAATAACAGGGCTGCAAATTGACAATCGAGCGTTAGCATTTTAAACTGAACACAAACATGAAAAGAAACATTGTAGAAAAGATTATAGACGCTCCGGCAGAAGTGCTTGAGCTTGGTATTGAAGGCAGTCAAAAGCTCGTTAAGAATATGCCGTATGCTAACGGCCCCAACCCGATTACAAGGGCGCGAAACTTTTGGTTTCTACTAGGACCAGGCCTGACCACTGGGGCTTCGGATGATGATCCATCGGGCATAGCTACGTACTCGCAGACAGGCGCGCAATACGGCTTCAGTTTAATATGGTTGTCTTTGGCAACGTTCCCACTAATGGCCATGGTGCAAGAGATGTGTGCTCGTATCGGCTTAGTGTCTGGGCGCGGGCTGGCGGGTAACATCCGTCGGCATTTTTCCCGACGGGTGCTATACGTCAGTACGCTGCTGTTATTTGCGGCTAACTCTTTTAATATTGGCGCCGATATTGGCGCCATGGCCTCGGCTACGCAACTTGTGCTGCCTAAATTTAGTTTTACTGCTCTAGTCATTGGCTTCACGCTACTTATGATGGGGCTACAGATATTTACGCCTTATGTGCGATATGCCCGTTACCTTAAATACCTGGCCTTAGTGCTCCTGGCCTACATCTTATCGGCCATCTTGGCCCATCCGCAGTGGACGACAGTTTTACATCATACCTTTGTACCTAACCTACAGCTCGGTAAAGATCAGCTGCTACTTATTTGCGCTATTTTGGGCACCACTATTTCACCATATTTATTTTTTTGGCAGACATCTCAAGAAGTGGAAGAGGAAATTGCCGTCGGTCAAACGACTATAAAATCGCGCATGGGGAGCGATGCTAAGGCCATGAAACGCATGCGAATCGATGTCTGGTCGGGCATGTTGCTGTCTAATCTTGTCATGTTCTTCATCATTGCCGCCTGTGGCAGCGTGCTATTTTCGCAGGGCATTACTAATATCACTACAGCCGCTCAGGCGGCGCAAGCCCTCCGTCCTTTTGCGGGCGATGCCACGTACTATCTCTTTGCTATCGGCATTGTTGGTACTGGACTACTGGCTATCCCGGTATTGGCTGGTTCAAGCAGTTATGCTATCAGCGAAGCCCTTGGTCGCCGCCAAGGATTAAATAACAAGTTAAAAGACGCGTACACCTTTTACGGTGTAATCATTATCTCAATGCTGCTTGGCCTTAGCATTAATTTCCTGGGCATCAATCCTATCAAAGCTCTTATCTATTCGGCCGTCGCGAACGGTATTGTAGCCCCCGTTATCCTAACGCTCATTTTGCTCCTCGCTAACGATAAAAAGATTATGGGTGAATGGGTCAACGGCCGATTTACCAAAGTCGTCGGTTGGGGTATAGTTCTGCTTATGACATTAGCTGGTGCTGCCGCCGCTTACGTACTAGTTAGTTAAAGCTGCGATCGCAGGGCTTCGATTGGGTCTTTACGGGCGGCTTTGAGGGCAGGTATAGTACCAAAGATGATTCCGACTGCGAGCGACACGCCAAAGGCGAGCAAGACTACCTGCCAGCTTATTACTGGCCTCAGGTTGGTAAAGAAGCGCATCAAACCATCAAATATCAACGCTACAATCACACCGATTACGCCACCACTCAGGCTTAGCAAGCTCGACTCAATCATAAACTGACTCATTATCTGTCTGTTGGTTGCACCAATAGCTTTTCGAATACCAATTTCGTGCATACGTTCCGCAACACTGACGAGCATAACATTCATAATTCCTATTCCGCCAACCAGCAATGAGATAGCCGCCACACCGCTGATAAGGTTCGTCAGTAACGATAAGACATTACTTCGTGCCGCCAATGACTGCTCGGCGCGTAGGACACTGAAATCATTTTGATCGCCGTGGTTTTTCTTGATGGATTTTTGCAAGCTACTCAAAGTCGGGGATACCGCTGAGGCGGACTCTGTTTTCGCAAGGATCTCATACACTACAGCAGTGTTTTTGGTGATTCGCTGAGCCACATCGTAAGGAATAAATATAGAGTTATTATAATTGGCATCGTCCGATAGCGGTGTACTGCCAAAATCGTCAAAAATGCCACGCACTACAAATTCTTCACCGTGAATCTTAAAGCTGTGGCCCAGCGGCACATCGGTATCAAACAGCTGGCTTGCAATTGTAGTCCCTAATACCGCGGCATTCATACCTTCATCGTCTACGCTCAAGAATACGCCGTAGGCGAGTTTTTGATTAATAAGTTCAGGCAGGTCAGGGGACGTTCCAATTACAAAGGTATTATTAAACGTCGCGTGATCACCTTTTACATCTGTCGATACAGCGGCCAGTGGAGCCGAGGCGCTGATAGTTTTATTATCGGCAACAGTCTTAACGTCAGTATCGCGTAACGAGCCGGTAATGCTTAGCCCAGATAGAACACTAAAATCGCTCTTACTCTGCGTGCTATTAGTGCGAATAGTCCCGGGCCGAACAGTAATAACGTTTTTACCAACGTGGTTAATCTGCTGGCTTATTTGTTGCTTAACGCCTTCACCAATACTTACAATAGTAATAACTGACGCCACACCGATGATAATGCCGAGCATGGTCCAGAAATTGCGCCACTTGGCGCCTCGGACTGAATCGAAGCCAGCTTTGACGTGGCCGCGGGTGAGCGATCTCATTTAGCCGCCTTTGCAGTCTTTGATTTGCGGCGGACGGTTGGCTTGGCAGTACGACGCTTAGTTGGTTTGCGTGCTGGGCGGACGGTTGGTTTATTCGGGAGGGCCATCATAAGGGCCGAAACGCCGGCTAAATCATCGTCTTCGGTGGTAGTCGATAACGTGTAGAGGACCTTGCGCGCGGTTGCAGCCACTTGTCCAAGCGCAGTCTTTTCGTCGTGGATAATGCAGCCGTCGTGCATGTAAACAACTCGGGTAGCGTAACGTGTTAACTCGGGATTGTGCGTCACGAATAAGATGGTGTTGCCAGTTTTATGGATTTCAGCCAGTAGCTCCATAACCAGCCTTGAAGCCGCGCTGTCTAGGTTACCAGTGGGCTCGTCGGCAATGATGAGTTTAGGATTATTTACCAGGGCGCGGGCAATGGCGGCACACTGGGCCTGACCGCCGCTCAGCTGACTGGGCAGGAAATACTCGCGGTTTTGAATGCCGACGCGCTCTAACATATTGCTAGCTTGTTTTAAGCGTTTGGATAGGGAGACACCTCGATAAGCAAGTGGCAGGGCCACGTTTTCCAGAACACTCAGGCGAGGTAACAGGTTGAATGACTGAAAAATAAAGCCGATAGTATCGCGCCGAACCTTGGCAGACTGATTAGGCCGCAGTTTTGCCACGTTTCGCCCATCGAGCGAGAATTTACCATGGCTAGGACGGTCAAGCAGACCAATAACGTTCATGAGCGTGCTCTTACCCGAACCCGACGGGCCCATAATGGCTACGAATTCGCCCTTTTCAATAGTTAAAGTGGCTTCGTCGAGCGCAAGGGTACTTGCGTCGCCAAAACCATAGACTTTGCTGACTTCATTTAGTTCTATTAGGGCCATGAGTTCACACCAGTGTACCCTCCGCGCCCCTTCGGCCGCAAGCAACTAATGATGTAATTTTAGCCGCATGTCAAGATAGGGTATAATAGCCGGGCACGGAGGGGTCGCATAGTGGCCTAGTGCGCCATCTTGGAAAGATGGTAAGGGGGCAACTCCTTCGAGGGTTCAAATCCCTCTCCCTCCGCCATTAACTTGTTTTATTTTAAGTTTAGTGTTATAATCTGATTATGCAATTATTCAGACCACCTGATTCTCATTATGACTTGTTATCAATTCCTGACGCTTATAAAACAGTATGGGGAGCAGGTCAAACTGCGTTAGGCGATAAACGCCTGACGGTTTCCGAAACTGTTATTGTTGGTGAGAAGATAACCCATCTCTTTGAGAGGCTGGACTTAATAAGCGAACAAGCTTCAGTGATTATAAACGCATTGCCCGACGGTGAATTACCTAAAGTTAGATTTCAAGCTGTAGTTGATCCAGTTACAGATGAAATGAATTCTTTGTATGCCTACCACTCTGCGGGTCGGGAAACGCCAGTTAATCCTTTTATGATTCAAGACGAGCGACTAACGGCGCTTACAAGTCTTTATATTTTTCTTAGCTTAGCAAAGAATAATTTACAGGATGCTAAATAAATTTCAGGTTTGAGCGATCAACTTATGCCTATGATTGTGCCGGTGTGATCACCGTGCGCGGCCTTGAGAATAGTGTCGGGCTGTGTGGCATTGAAAATTATAATTGGTAGCTCGTGTTCCATCGCTAGACCGAGCGCTGCTTTGTCCATAACCCGGATGGCGTCGTCAGCTACGGCGTCTTGAAAAGAAATGTGGTCGACTTTTATCGCATCTTTGTACTTACTTGGATCTTTGTCGTACACACCATCGACTTTGGTAGCTTTTAGTACAACCTGGCAGTCTAATTCAAGCGCTAGAGCCACGGCGGCGGTGTCCGTCGTAAGGTAGGGACGGCCAATACCGCCGGCTACGATCACCACGCGACTCTTGGCTAAATGGCTTTCGGCTCGGCGGTGTGTGAACTGATCGGCCACTTGGTCGGCCTTAATATTTGTAATAACAATTGCCGGTAATTCATGGGCCTTGCAGATGTCGGCTAGGGCTAGTCCATTCATCATGGTAGCTAACATACCAATATTGTCGGCCGTTACACGCTGAATGCCGTGGCCGGCCAGTTGGGCTCCACGGGCGTAGTTGCCGCCACCAACCATAATCACCACTTGGACACCCGTATTTACAACTTTTTTGATCTCAGCAGCTAGCCAAGCGCCGAATTCACTATCGATGCCGTTATCGTATTTGCCAGAGAGCTGTTCGCCCGATAATTTTAGTAAAACACGCATGTAAGGTTGGGCTGTCATCTAATATGCTACTGTAGCACAAAACGATGCAGTAAACAGTGGGGTATACTAAGGCAATGAAGATTTACTCTTGGAACGTTAACGGCATTCGGGCCGTCAATAAAAAGGGGCTTTGGGACCCGTTTATTGTCAGTGAACAACCTGACATTATCTGTTTGCAGGAAATTAAAGCCAAGCCCGAACAAATAGACATTACACTTGGTGAATACCGAGCTTTTTGGTTCTCAGCTGTAAAACCCGGCTATTCTGGCACAGCTATTCTTAGCAAGATAGCACCTCTGCAAGTGGTGAACGGTTTTCCGCAGCACATACTTGATGAATATAAAGTTTCTGGCGATATATATGGCAGCCCGAATGAAGAAGGCCGCGTCATGGCAGCCGAATTCGAGAAATTTTGGTTAATAACAGTGTATACACCTAATGCGAAAGACGATTTGAGCCGGATTGCGCTCAGACATCAAAATTGGGACCCTGCATTCTTAGCCTACTGCCAGGAACTCGAGACCACCAAGCCAGTAGTATTTTGTGGCGACCTTAACGTTGCACATACTGAAGATGATCTGGCCAACCCCAAGCCTAACCGCGGCAAAAAAGGCTTTACCGACGAAGAGCGCAGCGGTTTTCAAGCCTTTGTTGATGCTGGTTTTGTCGACACGCTACGCATGTTTAAGCAGGGGAACGGGCATTATAGTTGGTGGAGCCACTTTGCTAAAGCCCGCGACCGTAACGTCGGTTGGCGCATAGATTATTTCATGGCTTCCACTGCCCTCAAGCCAAACGTCATAGATGCTGCTATCCATGCCAACATCTTTGGATCTGATCATTGTCCAGTTAGCATAACGCTAACTTTATGAACTAAAGTAGTCAGGAACAAAGCTGGGTAATTCGACAGTGGTCTGGAGCAAATTAAACTCAACCGGCTCATTACCTGTTTAAGTAACATACCATCTAAATAGATTCGCTTCCGCTGCTTCTAAAATCAAATTACTACTTGCAGCTTCGACCAAGTGCTAGCCTATAGATTCCCTGACAATTGTATGTTCAGCTTCTTCCTGCGGTATAACGACTATACGTGATTCTGTAAACTCAAACTGAATAAATGTAATATATCAGCATTTGCTACAATAGCCACTAACAACGCAGGAGAGCGACACGCATGAATACCAAACATATTAGCTTTACTACTACAGATCGGCTCACGCTCCCCGGCTTACTGTATACCCCCGCCGAAGAAACTAAAACCGTAACCATTTGGCTGCACGGTATGGGCGATAGTGGCGTATTTTATAGTCCGAAACGTATTACCGCTTTGGCAGAGCAGCTTAGCGCACGGGGCATCGCCTTATTAGCCTTTAACAACCGCGGCGCGCACAACAGTAAAATACTATATAGGGACGATCCAGCCCTCAGTAAAGCTGAGCAAATATATCAGGCCGGTACTAACTTTGAACGTATTGCCGATTGTGTGGCTGACATTGATGGGGCAATTGATTTCTTAAAAAAAGAAAGTTATGAGACCTTTTATTTGGCAGGGCACAGCACGGGCGCGAATAAAATATGCGTCTACAACGAATTGAGCAAGACGAATCCATTTAGCAAATACGTATTGGCGGGTCCGGGTGACGATATTGGCCTTAACTATCTGCAGTTAGGCCCAAAGAATTTTTGGGCGGCTTTACAGTATGCAAATGACGCTGTAGCCGCTGGTAAACCCCTAAAAGTTATGCCAATGTACTCCGGCATGCATCCGTTCAGCGCCCAATCGGCCGCCGATATCCTTGACCCCGACAGCTACTATAATACGTTTCCATACTTCGAATCATTAAACGGCCAACTTGGGACAAAAGAAATATTCTCGGCTTACCTAAACATCACCAAACCAATGCTAATTATTGCCGGTAGCGACGACGAAGCGGCAAGTACTGCGGGCAGTGCCGAAGCTGCATTGCACCTGCTTAAAAAGTATACAAATCCTATCGTCACAGCCAAGTGTGCCTACAGTATTGTCCCGGAAGCAGATCATAGCTTTCACGGGGCAGAA
>JACMNI010000012.1 GCA_014378615.1 Candidatus Saccharimonadota bacterium
AAAAAATCAGCCGCGTACAGCCGCCGTGATAGCTAAAGAGGATGAAAAATTGGTGTACTACGCGCAATTTGCGCTAAATTACGCCAAGATCAAAACTATTAAGATCACCCACGATTTACAGGAAGCAATTGATTGGGTTTCCAGCCCGGTTAATGGTTAAGCACTAAATTAAGTATCAGCGTTAGCAACAAGCTAAGAATAATACTTGTCAGCCAAAATACTTTTATAACTACTTTGCCGCTTTGCGCACGGTGTGTTAACTGTTGTTTCATACAGCTATATTACGGCACTGCCAAATGTATGGCTGTTAAATTTCCGATATTCATAAACGTTTGAGCCAGCCGAAGCGTCTTATGTGCTTAACAAATCAGGAAGCTAAAGCATACGCAGGGGTAAGGTAGGAATTACCCAAAGCAATGTTTCCTAGTTTATTATGCAAGCTCGAGCTAATGCGTCGCGAGCCTTGGCGCACGGCGGCATATACGGAAAGCTCGTCGTCTTTAACTATCTCAGGGCTGTCTATCTCAATGGCAATTGTAGCGTTTGGTATAAGCAATTTGTATTGGTCCGAATTAATGATGGCAGCAAACTGTTGCCATATCTCCTCTTGTATAGCCTCTGGAACCCCAACGAGCAATTCGGCTAGTTTTTCCTGCAAGAAAAGTTCAATTTGTACCGCCTCTTTAGAACCGCCTTGATCGGACTCGACTAAAAAGTGAAGCCGATCGGCGACAACTATTATTTGATCTATGCGGCTCTCGAACTCAACCTGTTTTTCGGGAAGCAAGGCAGCTACGAGTTTTGTCATCTGCTCGGCAATGGGTGCCGGCATGATAGCTTCGAAAAGCGGTATGCTAATAACATTACCTACTGCCTCTTTATCTACCGCGACTGTTTCAGTGTTATTATTGTTATCAATCGGATTTAACCACGGCTCATTATCATTGCTAACAAATGAGCCCTCTCCTTTTACCAATCCCACTCCCAACGGATCTGCAATATCTCCACCAGCTATCATCTCAACAGTCTCCGCAAGCGGGACGGTTAGGACTTCCCCCATTTCGACTTCAGCAGTATCCATAAACATCTTTTCTGTCGTTAATACCGGTTCGGAGTATTCGCCACTAATAACTTCCGAAACTTCGGCGTCAAAAGTTGCCTCTTTGGCTGCATCTGTCGTAAATAGGTTCGATTCGCCAGGTCCAGGTGCTGGCTGCTCTATTAACGTAATCCCGTGGTCTTCAAATCTTTCAGCGATCTCTGTTGCGTGCGGCTTAAGCGTTGCCCCATATACTGCCTTAGGCATTACAGGAAGTCGTGGCTCACGCTCTATTGGTTTCATTTTAACGATTACAGGGAGCTGTGATGCTACTTCCTGCAGCGTTTGCGGCTTTGTAGACTGCTCATTAAGAATTCGTAGTAATTGCGTATCGGGATTAAGCTGCCGGGAAATTGGCTTTCGGCTCTCAGCGCTGGAATCACTAGATTTGGTAGATATAGCTGCAACATCTTGTTTCTGCTGCAGCGCCGTAGCCTGCTCTTTTAACGACTTGGCTATGACTGGTTGCTCAGCCTCAGTTTCTAGTTTTTTTTTTGCTGATTGACGCCCGCACTTAGCTCGCGTGTTTTTTCGCTCACCTTCACGTCGAAATTCTTGACCGTATTGCCGTGCTCATCCTCATGTGTTCGTGCTTGTCGGCTCATAGTGGCCAGCTCCGTTTCAACTCCTTGGATTCCCTCTTCTTCATAGGCCGCCGCCAGCATGTCTCCTACTGGGCACTTATTGACGCTACCGTCTGGCAGTGTCTTAGCAATAGCTTCGAAGAGCGTTCCTTCAAAGGACAAGTATTTTACGCGTTGGGATAGTTCTTCAGCACCTAACCCAATTCGATCTCTAATAGCTGCCTCGCCGCCTTCGCGTGCCATTTGCTCTTGGACCATAAGGATAGCCTCAGGGCTCGGCCCCTGCTCTGGCGCGTTCTGTACTGGGAAACCCTCACCTGGCCGTGTCATAGCTTTAATTATAGAGTTTGGAACGATTTTTGTCCACGCCCTACCTCTGAGCCAAGGATCGGGTTAGTCAACTAGGGTTAGTAGTTAAAACCAGGTATGATACAAGTATGCGCATTAATTTATCAGTTTGTAAAAATCCCGTGGTAGCTTTATTAAGCGGCTTACTGCTTGGCACTTTTGTGGTGTTAGGCATCCGATTTGCTACCTACGCTCCAGAGCATACGCACTACCACGCTAACTTTGCCGTTTATATTAATGGCCAGCGCGAGGCGTTTAAAGATCCTAAGTATTATCAGGAAGTTGCCATTTGTAGCAGTGGCCGCGGCATAACCGTTCCCGAAGCCCGGGCCCACTTACACGATGCCGACAATTCGGCTATTCATGTGCACGATCACGCCGTTACCTGGGGCCAATTCTTTAACAATATTGGCTGGAACATTGGTAGCGATTTCATTCAGAATGCCGATGGCACTATTTACCGGGCCGACGACGCAAATAAATTACATATATTTATTAACAACCAAGATTACACCGATTTGACCAACTTATCTAACACGGTCATAAAAGACAAAGATCGCTTACTTGTAAGCTACGGCAGCCAAGACGATGCTACTCTATTAAAAGAAGCCAAGGCCGTATCAAGCAGCGCCGCTAAATACAATGCCAGCAAAGACCCTGCCGCCTGTGCCAGTGCCGAAACTGTCACTGTAAAAGAACGCTTACGCCACTTGTTTTAGCCGCCCTAAGGGTTAAACTTTTTTGTACTTTCCGCCGGCTCTAATTTGCTGGCCGGCAATCATGGCAATAATAATTAAGCCAAAGGCGCTCAAGATGGCGGTCACCGTTCCGTTGCCGGTTTTAGCTACGCTGGCCGAGTCTATAACCCTAACATCGTCAAATAAGAGTGTGAATGTCGGGGCTGTCTTGGTAATCGGCACACCCTTAATTTCGACGGTATAGTCTCCGGCGGTAGGAAAGGTACCCGGCCCTTCAGCTTCGCTAGCCGAGCCAAAAAACTTAGGCTGGATGACGCCGCTGAAACGAACGGCGTCGTCTTCTAAAAGGCGCACCTGAACTTTGTAATCATTAAGTTTAAAGCCGCCAACATCATTACTAAATAGCAGATTTATCGGTAATTCTTTACCTGCAATCGGACGATCATCGGGTACAAGATGCAGGATGGCCGAGACGCCGTTGTCCGATTCTAGGACGTGGGCCGAAGCGGGCAAGACGAACAAGCTAACGCCTACTAACAACCCCAGTGCTAGGGCCGATGCAAATTGCTTAACGCGCTTCATAAGCTCCCCCTGACGCTCTATTACTCGCCGCACTATAGCCCAAGTTTTGACTGTAACCGTACGCAAATATGCCAATTGTCAGTAGTAAGCCATAACATAAAACAATACTGCGTAAAATAGTCGGCTCGCGACCCGGGCCGAAGCCTAAATAAAGTTGAGCCGCAAACAAGAGCCCTATTGCGACCGTTAAGGCGCCAATGTACGGCCAGGTAGTGGCGTGGACACCAATTGTAAAAGCATGAACCAGTATTAGTAATACACTCAGATATATCAGCCGGTGCAGCCGGAACCACCAGCGACCCATGCGTTTAAAGGCGGCATCAAAAGATGTAAGCGCAAGCGCCAACAATATTAATAGCGCTATAATACCGACCAAAAAAGCCCGCTGGTACACCCCCGGCAAGCTCAAGGGATTAGCCGCCCGAAACTGTAGCCAGTAACTTATGCCGACATGCCAAGCGGCAAACCAAGCTGCGCTGACTCCTAATAAGCGGCGGGCATCACGCAGCATCGCTTTACCGGGCAACTTTGGCATCAGGGCGCATAGTGGCCCGATGGACAATGTAACCAATACTAAGCTAACTGATGTCCAGGCGTATATTTCCTGTAAGCGAATGGTGGCGGTATTTGAAGTGCCGTATACACTGTCGACGTACCAATATACTTGAGCCGTAACTACGAGTGATGTTAGTGCAATATAAAACCGGATGCCTTGCGGCCAGCGGCGAATTTGAGCAAGCAGGTTCATCATAATATACTTAAGATACTAAACTTTTTACGATACATTGTCGAGTGATAACAGATGTACACAAAAAAAGTCCGGATCAAATGATCCGGACTTTTTAGCTACCATGCGTGGCTACAGTTTCTTGAGCCAGCGGTCGATGCGCAGTAAGCCTTGATTAGAAGTCGTTGCTAATTCAAAGGCCAAGCCATTGGTTGTCTTCATATATAATTTCCCTTTTGTTATTTTGTTTTGAATTGTTTGTTGTGATCACTAACACTGTCTATTATACATAAACTTGTTAATTTGTCAATTATTTGTGTTAGTTACGACTATGCGTTCTGTTTAGTTTTTGTGATCTTGCGTTCATCATAACCGTAAGCGAGATGGCCAACAAGCAGATAAGGTCTACTCCGTTGTATTTTTTGCTGGAATTAATATGGCGAGAATAAGCACCACAGCCACAATAAATAATAATACTGCGCCAACCGTGGTCGCAGCGCTATGCTGCTGGTTAACAGCATCCGGTTTTACGACGACAGCGGTAGTCGGCTGTAATTTAACGGTGGATAGGTTTTGGGTTGTTAGGGGCACTCCCCCGGTACCCGTGTCGAGACTATTAACTGCGCCCGGCTGGACTGACGAAACCGGCGTACCGGAACCGGCCGAGCCGCCAGCAGTTTGAGGGTCCTGAGTGGTGGTTTGGCTGCCGTAAGCGGCAGTAATTGGAAGTGCTGTAGCCATTACCGTTTAGTATACAGCGTCTGACGCCCCGCTGCAGCGTATTTTAAAACCATTGCTTGCGTCTAAAGTAGCTATACATAATTAGGGCTGCAAATGCTGACACCGTGATTACCAATATAAGCGTGGTAAAGTCCCCTAAGAACGTCAAAGGGTGGCCGGTTAGCCCACCCGGCAGCGGTACATTCATGCCATAGAGGGTACCGAGTACCGTTACGGGAATTGTAAAGGTGAATACTAACGTTAGCACCGCCAATATCCGGTTAGTCTGCTCGGTGCTGGTGGTAAAGTCGGCGTCTTTGAAAATTTCTATTGTTTCCTGAGCCTCGGCAATTACTTCTGTTAGCTTTTTGGCGAGCTTAGCGTTGTTAGAATAATACTTGGACAGGTGTTCTTGGCTAAAGTCGTTAATTTGCTGGGCCAGGTCGACTAGCACTATGTTAAGTGGGTCAACGACGCGCTTGAGCCTGATAATTTTCTGCCGCAACTTGCCAATTTTATAAGCATCGGCCTTATTGTCGTCAAACACTACCACTTCCACCGCATCGAGTTCATTGAGTAATACTTCGATGGTGGCGGACACATCATTTAGTAGCTGCTTTATGAGACCGTACAATAAGTAGCCCGCCGACTCGTTACACAAATTATCGGCCAACATGTCGTCACTGAGGCAAGCCGTAAACAGTTTGGTGAGGGCCGACGTTTGGCCATCATGAATGGTAATTACAAACTTGTCACCCAAAAATACGCCGACTTGGCTTGTGTGTATCCGATCGGTGCGTGGGTCATAAGTCGGCAAGTGTAACAGCAGAAAGATATAGTTATCTTCGCGTTCCACCTCCGTTAACTGAATAGTCTGAGTGCTTTCTTTGAGGTGGACGGGGTGTAAGTTGTAGGTTTGTTCCAGATTACTAAAAATCTCTTTAGACGCCTTTTCGACGCATACCCAAGTTACACCGTTTCGCTCCAGGCGCTGTATGCCGCTGTGCTGAGTTGTTGCCATATGCCTTTATCATAAAATAGTTATGCTTAAAAACATAACTTAGTCTGTCACTCAATACAAATGGACCAGCGCAAACTTTACTCGGTATCAGTATTAAATCTTACTGCGGGCTAGAATTTTCTCGATATAGTTAACTACATTAAGTATTAATATTCCGGCCAGGAGGGTCAACATGAAGAAGAGTATATTCAACAAAACGCCGCGCTTTTTAGCCGTGGCAGTATTGGCAGCAGCAGCTGGCACTATGTCCTTGGCTCCACTAGGAGTTCTGGCATCTAGTCACCGCGAAGCCCCATTAATTAGCGGTGACCCTAAAGCCGACGGTACTGACTTTTACGCCTTTGTCAGTCCTGATAAGCCTGACTCAGCAACAGTTATCGCTAACTACTTACCATTTGAAAACCCATCTGGCGGTCCAAACTTCTACTCGTTTGATGACAACGTAAAATACGACATCAATATCGATAACAATGGCGATGCTCAGCCTGACATTACCTATAGCTACAAATTTACTACTACACGTCAGAACGAAAAGACATTCTTATATAACACGGGGCCAATTAAGTCCTTGGACGATCCAAACTGGAACGTTCGCCAGACCTATACGCTCACTAAAACAACCAAAGATGGCACAACCACCCTTGGTGAAAACATCGCTACCCCTCCAAGCAATGTCGGTCCAAAATCAACGCCTGACTACGCCAACTTGCAGAGCCAAGCCGTCAAAGACCTCGGTAACGGTGTTACAACTTTTGCCGGCCAAAGCGATGACCCATTCTACGCTGACTTAGGCGGTATCTTTGACCTCCTATCCATCCGTAAATTACCTGGTAATGCTGGCGGCGGATCAGACGGCCTGAAAGGCTTCAGCGTTCAGTCACTGGCCCTCCAGATTCCTATTACTGACCTAACCAGTACCGGCACTAAGCCAGCCGATGCTAAAGATCCAGCCGCTGTGGTTGGCCTCTGGACAACTGCATCTCGTAAAGCTACCACTGTCTTAAGCTCCGACGGTACCAAAACGAGTGATGGTGAATACGTCCAAGTTTCACGACTCGGTGCTCCCCTTGTTAACGAAGTCGTTGTTCCGCTAGCCGCTAAGGACTTATGGAACAGCTCTATACCATCCGGTGACGCTCAGTTCGCCAATGGTGTCGCTAACCCAGAGCTCGGAACCCTGCTCAAAGCAATCTACAAGATCAAAGTACCACCACAAGGTGACTTTGGCTCTGCTGAACAGCGCGATGACCTCGAAGCTATCTACCTGACCGGTATTAAAGATTTGAACATGCCTGCCAACGTCGTGCCATCAGAGCAACTACGTGTGAACCTCGGTATCTCATCTACCAAGAACCCGAACCGCTTAGGTGTTCTGGCTAAGGATAACCAAGGCTTCCCTAACGGTCGCCGTTTAGCCGATGATGTCGTCGATATCTCCGAGCAAGCCGTTGCCGGTGCTGCTTACCCACTGTTCCACCCTGACTTCAAAGCCGACCCATTGGCTACCCAGTTAGGTGACGGTGTTAACGCTAACGACAAGCCTTTCCGTTCTAGCTTCCCTTACCTAGCTCTTCCGGATGATGG
>JACMNI010000013.1 GCA_014378615.1 Candidatus Saccharimonadota bacterium
GAAATTCGGGCCAAATGGCAGCAGCAGTTCCGCTATATAATGATAGACGAGTACCAAGACACCAACACTGCCCAGTACCAGCTAGTAAAACTACTAACCAACGAAAACCGCAATGTCGCCGTCGTGGGCGACGACTGGCAAAGTATATATTCATGGAGGGGTGCCGATTTTCGCAATATCTTAAATTTCTCCAAAGATTACAAAGATTGCGCCGTCATCAAATTAGAGCAGAACTACCGCAGTACTAACCATATCCTAAAAGCTGCTCATGCCATCATTAGCAAAAATACCCAGCGCAGCGACAAGGAGCTATGGACCGATGCCGGTGATGGACTGCCGGTGCAGATGTTGCAGGTTGTTAGCGAACGCGCTGAGGGCGAGGCCATTATTCGTCGCGTCCGTAACGGCGTCGATGGTGGGCTGCGCCATTACAAAGATTTTGCCGTGTTATACAGAACTAACGCCCAGAGCCGATCCATAGAAGAAGCCTTAGTCCACTACGGTATTCCGTACCGCATTATTGGCGGTCAGCGGTTTTACGATCGCAAAGAGATTAAAGATTTAATGGCCTATCTGCGGCTCATCTTTCAGCCCGAGGATCGCATTAGCTTTGAGCGTGTAGTTAATGTGCCAACCCGCGGTGTTGGGGCAAAGTCTTTGCAAGGCTTTTTTACCTGGCAAATTAATGAAAACTTAACATTATTCGAAGCCTTACAGCAGGCTGCGCAGTGCCCGGGTATTACCGCCAAGGCCCGCAATGCCTTGAGCGAACTTGGCGACATTCTGGCTAGCCTGCGCCTGCTCATGGAAGAAACTACCGTCGCTGGCTTAATAGATTCCTTGTTACGACGTATTAACTACCTGCCGTATCTCAGCGATGGATCGCCGCAAGGTGAAGCCCGCCAGGAAAACGTTAAAGAATTATTAAGTGTGGCCCAAGAATACCAAGATGTTGGGCTCGACGGCTTCTTGGAAGAAGTGGCTCTGGTGTCGGATTTAGATAGCGCCAACTTCGACGGCGACGCCGTTACGCTCATGACGCTACACGCCGCCAAGGGCTTGGAATTCCCCGTCGTCTTTATGTCGGGCCTGGAAGAATCTATCTTCCCACACTCACGGGCGCTGTATGACCCGAGTGAAATGGAAGAGGAGCGTCGGCTCTGTTATGTAGGAATGACTCGCGCTCGCCAAGAATTGTACATGCTCTATGCTAGCAGCCGTTTGCTTTACGGTGGCGTCCAGCACAATCCACCAAGCCGCTTCTTAAGCGAAATCGATAGCGAATTTACCGCCAATGTGACCGATAGCAGCTTTGCCAACGCCTACGGCGGCGGCGGCCAAAACGACTACGAGAACGAGTGGCAGCCGAGCGAAGCTAAAGCCGTAATTTCAGACGAACCGCGCTACGTACCCGACCTAAACGAGGGCGACGGCGTTAAGCATCAAATATTCGGTATTGGCACCATTATGGAAATGGACGGCGATACAGCCGTGGTCTACTTTAAAGGCAAGGGCACGCGGAAGCTCAACATTAGCTTTGCGCCGTTGGAAAAATTGTAGCCATGGGCCGACTGCGCCGACAGTTATGGGTGATAGGCGGCCGAGCGGCCTACTATATAACCCAACCCGGCATAAAGCTGGTTGTCCGCGGCAGCCACCGGACTAGAATTTTAGTGATCTGCGGCGATGAGTATTTAGTACTCAAGCATTGGCTCGGCGATAACGCCTGGATGCTACCCGGGGGCGGCTGCCACCGCGGTGAAGATCCCCTCGACGCTGCGCAGCGCGAGCTACACGAGGAAACGGGCATTGATGTGGGTAGAGAAGCGCTGAAACACGCCGGGTTCTACAAATGTAACGAAGGCAGCTTTAAATTTACCTATGATCTGTATATAGTTCACTTGGATGAGCGTCCCCAGTTGAGCTTACAGCGACTCGAGATCTTGAGCGCTAGCTGGATTAAGCGCACCGCCGTCTTGCCAGGACGGGTTAGCCCCGAGGTAGATACGGCGTTGGCTAACTGGCCACACTAAGCGCCGTTTGCTACAATAACAGGGATCCCCTTATGGCGGTCACGTCGTGTTTCTCGCTATTATATGACAAAAAATTCACTACGTGCACTCAAGACAGATCTGTCGCAGCGCGCTCGTCGCCAGCGATTTTTTCAGTTTGTCCATAAGCATCCTTTAGCCGTTCCGGTTATAACCTTTTTTGCGCTATCAGTAATTACAGCCGGCGGCTATAGTGCCCAACGTTTGATCCATAAACAAGCTGCTCCGCTCGATGCTCGTATTGTCATCATCTCCCACGATCGTCAAAAACAAGTCGTGCCCAGCCGCGAGCGCACCGTCGGTGGATTATTAAAAAAACTAGATATTACCCTCAATGAAGGTGACGTCGTTGAACCAGCCGTGACGGCGACGATTAATCAAGATGACTTCCGCGTTAATATTTACCGAGCTGTGCCGGTGCAGATCCGCGACGGTTCGAAAGTCAGCTATACCTTCAGTGCCGCCACGACCGCCCGCAGTATTGCAAAGCAGGCCAATACCGCCGTCTACCCCGAAGACATAATTGCCACCCAGCCAGTCCAGGATTTTACGAAAACTGGAGCGATTGGCAAAGAAGTTACCATTGATCGATCGGTGGCGGTAAATCTTAATTTATATGGCACCGCCGTGGCCTTGCGCACGCACGCCGATACCGTCGGTGAACTTATGAAGCAAAAGAATATTGTCGTCGCTAAAGGCGACCAAGTGACCCCGGCTCCGACCACGCCGCTTACGCCAAACACCCAAGTGTATATTTCGAGAAACGGCACTAAAATAGAGCTCGTAACCGAAGATATTGCCATGCCGGTGCAAACCATCAGCGATCCGACGCTCGCCTATGGAACTAGCGCTATCCGCCAGGCCGGCTCGCCCGGAAAACAGATCATAACCTATCAGTACACATTGCGTAACGACAAAGTCGTCGGTCGCACGGTTATCCAAACGGTTGTTACTCAGCAACCGGTGACCCAAATTGTCGTGTCGGGTTCGAGCCTGAGCGGCATAAAAGGAGACATGCAGCTAGCCGGTATCGCACCAGGTGACTACCAGTACGTTGACTATATCATCAGTCATGAATCGGGCTGGTGTCCTACCAAAGCCCAAGGTCAGTACGGCGGCTGCCCACCATACGCCGGCTCTGTGCCCAGTACGGGCGGTTACGGACTCTGCCAATCCACCCCGGGCAGTAAGATGGCCAGCGCTGGAGCCGACTGGGCTACTAACCCGGTCACGCAGCTACGCTGGTGCTCGGGCTACGCCATGGGCCGCTACGGCAGCTGGGCCGCTGCTTATAATTACTGGTTAAGCCACCACAACTGGTAACCCATGGCTGACGTACCCTTTGCAAAGAAATCGTTAGGTCAGCATTGGCTGCAGGACGCCGCCGCTTTGGAGGCCATGTGCGAGGCCGCCGAAGCGCAAATGGACGATGTTGTTCTAGAAATTGGTCCCGGTTTCGGTACACTAACGCGCCATTTATTAGACTGGGAAGCCGAAGTAATAGCCCTTGAATTTGACGAAACCTTAATCCCAGCCCTCCGCCAGAAATTTGCCCGCGACGCCGACGGTGGCAAATTCCGCGTAGAGCAGGGCGATATCCGTACCTACGATTTCACTAAACTACCATCCGGCTACAAAGTAGTCGCTAATATCCCGTACTACTTAACCAGTAACCTCATACAGTTATTGAGTGAAACGAGTAACCCTCCAGCCGTCGCAGCGCTGCTGGTGCAAAAAGAAGTCGCCGAACGGGTAGCCGCTGCTCCCGGTGCGACATCGATACTAAGTGTTACGGCTCAGTTTTACTGGAATGTTTCTTTGGGGCTACAAGTTCCCGCCAAACTATTTTCGCCACCACCAAAAGTAGATTCGCAGATACTTATACTACAGCGCCGCGCGGACTTGGCTATGGACGAAACGGAAGTAAAACTGTTTTTCCGTTTGGTTAAGGCCGGGTTTAGCCAGCGCCGTAAAACATTACTTAATAGCCTAAGTGGCGGGCTGCAAATAGAGAAGGACGTCGTCCAGTCGATGTGTGATAGCGTCAATGTAGAAGTTGGGCGCCGGGCTCAGACGCTTACTATGGACGAGTGGCGTGGACTATATGCGGCTTACAAACGTATCAGTGCCTAATGACAAACTTGCCGTGTTAAGTATCTGCGACTACACTAGACAGTATGTTACCCGTCAATAATCTTGGTTATCTACTACAACACGTGGCCGCCGTCGTGGCCAAACAAGCCGACGTTTTATTACAAGACGAACTTGGAATTGGCCTCAGCCAATTTAAGATTCTAATGGTGCTTCAAAAAAACGACCAAGTGCAACAGCGCTTTATAGCCGACAGCTTGGGGCAGACCGAGGCCAGCATTAGTCGTCAGATCCAGCTGCTGATTGATAAAGATTTGATTACCGCCAAACGCAATCCGAAAAATCTGCGAAAGCACATTACAACGCCAACTTTGGCAGGACAAAAGCTTACTGAAAAAGCTATGGCGACGTTAGCCAGCCACTTTGGTTCGGAGTTTGCCAGCATGGGTGACGCGCATTTAAATGAGCTCATTAGCAATTTAACCTCATTACACGAGGTCGTTTGCCAGCCGGGTAAAACCGGCGCTTGCGAACACCATTTCAAAACCTAAATAGCACTAGCGAAATGGCAAATATACTGCTATAATAGTACTTACGGGGCTGACTTTTAAGCTTGACGTTGGACTTTATCGGTTAAATCAGCAGGTCGCTTGCCAGCGTTATAGGCAAAATTTCCTAGATGCAAACTCTAAGATTAGCGACGCCAAAGCAGCTGTTAGCGACTTGTTCGCACGCAGCAACTTTAGCCTAGCACCAGCTTTAGTCTAACTAAAGCAGCACCTTCAAGATTCCAGGTATTGAAGTAGTGTTTTATACATCTGGATGCCCGGTTAGCGCTATTCACGCTCGCCGTTAAGATTAGGATTGCTGCCATCAGATGTTTGTTTGTTTAGATACTGATGGCCTAAGACCAAAAAACAAACTATGCCTGTAGACGACTAACCAAGATAAACCGATGGACGCGGGGGCGGTACCCGCCAGCTCCTCCAAATGAGCATTATCGACATCCGATAATGCTTTTTTGTTGGCTATATGATTCTCAGACGATGCGTATACGTGAAGTAAACGCTAATGTATTGATACAAATTTTGATAGTTGAAATGTTAGTTCTTATGTTTTGCAATTTTGCAGACACAAGCGCAAACTAAAAGAACTAAATAGGAGAGTGTTATATATGAAAATGAAAACAATATTAGGAAGTGTAGTTGCGACATTAGGTGTAGCTCTGAGCGTACCAGCGATTGCTTTTGCTGCTACAACAGTCGTGAATTCTACTGAAGACGCAGGATGGACGCGCCAAGCACCGGCCGCTGATAATAGAGGTACAGCTACTATGGAAATATCTAATTCGTTTGGAGCGCCATCTGGTTTTGGCTCTAGCTCATTAGTCATTAAGACGCTGACGGGCGCTGATAAGGCTCAATTAGCCAACCCCCTAGAAACAAGTGTCCTCTTGTCTAGCATTGATCAACTATCATACAACACTTTTAGGGATGGAAAATCGACGTCCAACCCCAAGAGTCAGCTACCTGCATTAAACTTAGTAATCGACTTTAATGGTGAAGCTACCGAAGGGGGATTTGCCACCCTTGTATATGAGCCTGTATACCAAAAAGGCGGAGCAGCTTCTATAAAAGAAAATCAATGGCAAAGTTGGGATGGAACCGGCGATGCTATTTGGTGGTCCACAAGGCCTATGCCAGGCGTAGCGACGCGCGACACAACTTATGTTTCTTTGGACTCAATCATCGCAAATAACAGACAGGCAGTCGTGCAAAATGTCATAATCAACCAAGGCACAGGCAACGCGGGGCTCACAGCAGCTGTTGATGGCTTGAACTTTAATGGAAATGTCTTTAATTTTGAGCTTAAACCTGAAAGAGCTACGGATAAAGAAGATTGTAAGAAAGAAGGATGGAAGACAAACTTCATCACAACTTACAAGAATCAAGGTGATTGTGTCAGTTCCGTAACTTCACAAATGAATAAGTCAGACACAAATAAGACGGTGTTATTCAAAATCAAAGAGGCATTAAGCTTAGAATAAGTTCTTCTAATTTTGAACTGCAGTTAGGCGCCTTTGGCGCCTTTTCTGTAACGAAATTAGAATTACGTGTAAAAGAATGTTATCAACTCAGGCCACGCTTGTATAATCTAGTGCTAATATTACTGTATGGAAACCTATTTAGTACCCGGTCTTATTCTTTTAGTAATCTTTTTGATATTAATCA
>JACMNI010000014.1 GCA_014378615.1 Candidatus Saccharimonadota bacterium
AATATCTCGCTATATAAATCGCGTGGCGTTTGTAGCCGCCCTAAGTGGTGGCCTATCAATAGGCTACACAAGCGTCGAAGAAATGCCGAAAGTACCAGATAGTATAAGCCTAGCTGTGATGATGACTGCCGGGGCAGCTACCGGAATTGACTTTAAAAAAGCCAAAAAGAAATGCAGAACTATTGTAGGGTCATATGCCGACTCGCAAAGCTTTACTGGTAATCCGGAAATCTCTACAAAACTTACTGTAGTTGAAGGCGATCTTGTAATTGATGCCGGCTTTGATTCAAAAGCATCCCAGCCGCACCGGACTCGAAACACTGATATCCCCGCCGAAAATGAATTGTTTACTTTTCTTGGTCCATTTGTATCAGGGAGCGCCGGTTTGTTCATAGGAAATGGAATTGATCCAGACGCTAGTATCGACCTAGCTCAATTCGGCACCAGAGATTCATACCTTGTGGGCGGCATTATGGCTACTACTGGGTTAACTGTAGCCACTATCCGTGAAGTATACCTGCGCCAGTGTGAATCAGCATATTTGCGCCAACTCGACAATATTCATGGCGCCGGGACTATAGAAATTCAGTAAGTTACTATTTAGGGGTCAGGTTTTGTTTTTTAGGTAGTGCTAGTACTATATAAAAGTAGGTTATAAAGTACTTGGACAGGGGGACAGATTGCAATCGGGAAGTGCAAAGCAGCCGCTTTATGATTTGTTTATGCAGGCACCGGCTGCCATTGCTGTTGTGCGCGGGCCCAAGCACGTCTTCGATTTCACTAATTCCCTCTACTTGCGGTTGGTTGGTAAAACCAAAGCTATTCATGGCAAGGCGGTTCGTGATGCTTTTCCGGAACTCAAAGGCCAAGGCTTTTACGAGCTATTAGATACGGTTTACGAAACTGGGGAACCCTTTATCGGCAATGAATTACCTATCGATCTAGACCTGAATGGCTCGGGTACCCTAACACGTACCTATGTGAATTTCGTGTATCAACCTATGAAAGATGCCGAGGGCGCTATCGGCGGCATAATGGCCCACGCGGTTGACGTTACGGCCGCGGTCGAAGGTAGGCTACAAATTCGAGAAGACGAAGAACGTTACAGAACATTATTTAACAGTATCAACCAGGGTTTCTGCATAATTGAGTTGATTTTTGATGACCATAATGTTGCCCAAGATTACAAATTCATAGAAGTTAATCATGTATTCGAACAGCAAACTGGCTTAAAAGATGTCGTCGGCAAAACCGCAAGAACCGTTATACCGAACCTGGAAGACCGCTGGGTAGAAATCTATGGCCAGGTCGTTAAAACAGGTAAACCATTGAGTTTTACAGAAAATTCCGACGCTATGGGTCGTTGGTATGAAGTAGATGCTACCCGACTCGGCAATCCAAAAAGCAATTGCGTCGCCATTCTGTTTACCGATATCACAAAACGTAAAACTATAGAGGACACGCTTAGACAAAGCGAGGCGTTGAATCGTACAGTGATAGAATCACTAGAAGAAGGTGTTTCGCTGTTAGACGCCGATGGCGCCATAGTTAGCGCCAATAAAAGCGCCCAGAGACTGCTAGGCCTCAGTTTGGAACAGATGCAAGGCCGCGACTCGTCAGATCCCCGTTGGAAGTCCGTCCACAAAGATGGCAGCTTCATGCCCGGAAGTGAGCACGCACCGCAACAGGTACTGCGTACAAAGAAGCCATACAACAACCAAACCATGGGCATACATAAACCTGACGGGAGCATGGTTTGGCTCAATATCAATGCACAGCCCATTATTGAAGATGGTGAACTTACTGGTGTAGTTACGTCATTTTTTGATATTACCGAGCGCAAAAATATGCAAGAGGAGCTGGAGCGACAGCTGCAGATTACTGATACCATAACCAAAACAGCTAGCAGCTGTTTGTTCATGATAGACAATAACGGCCTGGTAACATACATGAATCCGGCAGCTACAAGGGTAACTGGATATTCTCTGCAAGAGAGTTTAGGTAAACCGATGCACCTCCTGATTCACCATTCTCATCCCGACGGAACGCCCTACCCGCAGTCGGAATGCCCACTAGTAAACACCTACACTGTGGGTGCACCTAACCCGTTGCACGAAGATATACTGTACCGCAAAGACGGTACATCATTTCCGGCATTAATAAGCGGTACGCCTATTCCCGGTGACGTTGGCATCCAATCAACCGTCGTGGAATTCAGGGATATAGAAGAAATTACAAACACCCTGCAACGAAATAACGAGCTCGAGGAAAGTACCCTGTTACTTAAGGAACAGCGGGCTCAATTAGTGGCCCTTAACAACGCTAAAGACGACTTTATTGCCATCGCCTCGCACCAACTGCGCACGCCTGCTACCGCTGTAAAACAATATCTTGGCTTAGTCCTTGGCGGCTTTACCGAACCGCTAACCGAGGTGCAGCATAAGTATATTACCACCGCCAATGATAGCAACGAGCGCCAGCTTAACGTCATAACTGATCTGTTAAAAACTGCCAAAATAGACTCTAGTCGCTACGTTATACGGAAAGAGCGAACTCCCCTTGCATCCATCATAGAAGCGGCGATTACCGATATGCAGTTAGAACTGGATAGCCGAGACCAAACAGTTCGATACACTACACCAAAAACACCCATCTTAGTAATGGTTGATCGGGTAGAAATTAAACTTGTCTTAATAAATCTCTTGGAAAATGCTAGTAAGTACAGCTACCCACAATCAGAAATTACAGTTGCGGTTAGCAAACGTAACGGCCAGGTACACATCGATATAACCGACAACGGGGTTGGCGTCAGCCATGACAACGTCGAAAAAATATTCGATAAATTTACCAGGATTAATAATGTATTATCAGATACCGTCACTGGTAGTGGCCTTGGCCTATACTGGGTTAGAAAAATTGTTAGGCTCCACGACGGCGATGTTAAAGTCATCTCAAAATTGGGTGCCGGCTCGACCTTTAGGGTAAGCTTGCCGTTATGAGTAAGACGTCTGTATTGATAATAGAAGATGAAATCCTTCTACAGGACGTTTATAAGCTAGTACTGTCCAGCCAGGGCTACACCATCTACACTGCAAATAACGGCCAAGAAGGTATTCATTTGTTAAATTTATATATGCCCAAAGTAGTGTTACTAGATATCTTTATGCCAGTCATGGACGGTAAGGAATTTTTACGTAATGTCGATACCGCCCTGTATCCCGACACCAATTTTATTGTCTATAGTAATTTGACCGACGACGGGGTAGCTCAGGAAATGATGAACCTCGGCGCCGACAGAGTAATCTTAAAATCAACCATGACGCCGCAAGATTTAATAGGTCTAATTGAAGAGTACGTTAATTAACTGAACAAAATAAATTTCTCTGCCAGACTGTTTTAAGTAATTGCTTTAAGTGGAGGAATATTTATGACTGATAGTAGTGTAACCAGCCGGTTGATAGAAGTTAATGACGTAAATGTATATGTAGAAGACTACGGCGGCTCGGGACGGCCCGTCGTGCTGATTCACGGCTGGCCGCTGTCGGCCGAGTCGTGGAAGATGCAGGTACCAGCGCTGAAAGACGCTGGTTACCGCGTACTTGCCTACGATAGGCGCGGTTTCGGACGGAGCGACAAGCCTAGTTCGGGCTACGATTACGATACCTTAACCGATGACCTTAACGGTATTATCACAATGCTCGATCTAAACGATGTTACGCTGGTAGGCTTTTCTATGGGCGGCGGCGAAGTTGCCCGCTATATTGCCAAATACGGTGAAGCCCGATTACATTCCGTGGTCTTCGCGTCGGCTGTGCCACCCATGCTCCTCAAGACTGATGACAACCCCGATGGGCCACTAGATCAAGCTAAAGCTGACGAAATGACTGCCAACCTAACAGATGATGAAAGTGCCTTTTATGATCAGTTCACAAAAGTGTTCTTTTCTCCCAACGGCGACGGTAATATCCTTATTAGCGAAGAACAACGGCAGGAGGCTTTAGCCCTCTGCATGCAGGCCGATAAAACAGCTGCCCTAACTGCCATGAAGTCATTTGCGACGACGGACTTCCGTGATGATCTTAAGCAGGTAACCGTGCCAACACTTGTCATGCACGGTGATGCCGACGGTACCGTTCCCTACCCTGGCTCTGGTGAGCGCATACACGCCGCCATTCCGCACAGCGAGTTGCACGTTATAATCGGCGGGCCCCACGGCGTCAACGTCAGCCATAGCGACGAATTTAATACTGAACTGTTGCGCTTTTTGTCCGCATAATAGTTTGGATGATAGCGTCGTGCATTTCACGGCCAGTTTTAGTACGATCTTCTTCAGGTAAATCTTGTGCCCGCAGAACGTTAGCCGGATAGTTAGGTTCTTGCTTGGTTAACCCTGGACTCAAGTCTAGCGGCAAGTCTTTGAGAATACTATTCCATAAAGTGGGCTCCAAGAATCCGAAGCGAATTAATTTTAACTTGTCTGGCAGTACTTTAAACACCGGGTAAGATCCCATAGGCCTGGCCGGCTTGGAACTAGCATCGTACTGTGGCAAGAAGAACATATTGCCCTCTTGTTTGGCAAATTCTTGGGCTTCGTTAAAATCGACAATCTCTTTACGGTTGTGATAATTAGCCGATGTCATCGAGACACGCACTCCGTGAGCAGTAGCGTAGCGGACTAAACGACTGCAGCGGTCATTAGTTGTTGGCGAAAAGAGCTGCACCATAGTGGGTTCGGTGACGTCTATTTGAGGTGGAATTAAAGCATCAGGCACGCCGTGCTGTTTTTTATAGCGCTGATTGGCCTTGGCCCGTATAAATGCTAAGGCACCTAACGTTGTGGTCATTGCATCCGGATCTACTAAAAAGTTTTTAAGTGCCCGGTCTTTAACGTCAGATAAGTCAAAGGCTTGCAGCGCGTTATTAAATGGCGTTATCCATCCTAAAGGCTGGGTTGGACTACGATCTTTTTTTATTAGACCCACCATTGCTTGCATTTGAGGATTATTAGCGTCGCCAGCTAGTGCAAAAACTGGGCCGTTTTCTATCATAATAATTTCACCCCGGATCAATAAACTCGCAGCATGAGCAATTAGGGTACCGTCACCCTTTATACAACTATGTTCGGCGTTACGTTGAGTAGGCATGGGAGGTTCGTGCTGGGTGATCATTAACTACCCTTTTTTTTAATTAACTACTGAAGTATACCGAAGGCAGAACATTCTTTATTGTTAGAATATGTACAGCCAAAAGCTTACAATATGAGTTTTTTAAATATACGTTTGGTATATTGTAGTTTTTATGATGTAATTGTAGTCTATGGAACTACCAAAAATGTATGGGCTAGCCGGTTTCGATAAGCATTTAACCGATGGCGAAGCCGCGGCTGATATGCAAGATTTTGAAACTGCCTTACATGAACTCGCCGATCATCCTCCTGGCAACTCTCAGGCACTCGTCTCTTTTAGCGCAGCCGCCGTGAATGCTTTACATGACGAGAATTTCCCTGAATTCAGACAGTTAACTGACGGTTTTATACGAGGTCGCGTCGACATGGTAGCGCCATATAAAGTGCAGTTGTTTTGGCGGGCATTTCAGTATGTTTTGCTCGAACGTACCCACGACGCCCAATACCCAGCCGCGTATGGTAATGAACTTACCTGGCAGATGGCCTTTAGAACTATCTTGACCGACCGACCAGGTAAGATGAATCCTGAAGGCTGGGCCTTAAAAGAAATGCTGGACGTCAATAATAACCAGACAAACGAACCGCGTCGATATGCAGGCATAAAGCTGGCCATAGCGGCATACGCCCGCGAGTTACCAGCGGCACCTAGCCTAGTCGACGCCGGTTGTAGCGCTGGGCTTGGCCAAATACAGATAGGTGAAAATATTCCGTTCCGGGGCATTCAATTAGAAGCAGGTCTTGAGGTACGGAAATTATTACGGGATAGGCTCATGGCTAAATTAGCAATTTCTAATAATATTGGTTTTGATAAAGTTGTAGGCATTGATCCTAAGTGGGTTGAAGCCTGTTCGTACTATCCCAGTGAACTTGAAGACACAAAGCTTAACCAATCAAAGCGCAGATTTAGAGAATTCTTATACCGTCGTCGTCGCAATTTTGTTCGCCTACATGGAGACCTGACAGAAGGTCCGGACAGTCTTGATGACATTATCGATCGCAATCAGGGCCAACCTTATGACGTAGCAACCGCCTTAACCTCATTGTACGAGATCCCCAAAGACCAATTAGCGGTGGCGACAGATTCACTGGAGTCATTATCAGGGAAATTGGTGGTAGTACAGGATTTTGCCGAAATAGATAAGCATGATCCTACAAAACTAGTCTTTGCTGAAGATATCTACGCGCCTGACTCTAAGTATCAGCTATTTTCGAAACTAAAGGCGAATGGTGACGACCATTGGACTCATTTGGGAACCTGGAGCAGCGGCCGCTGCGCGCGCTTTAAGCCTACCGACGCATTAATAGAGAGGTGCCTTACTCAGAAGTAAGTGCATCGGTCACAATTTGACTGTACTGCTGCATAAAAGCTCGTTGCGAGCTGCCAATATTTTGCATGTACTGGTAGTAGCTGAATATTATCGCCGCCCCTTTATCTACCCCCACTAGCGGATATACAGCGCTATAGGCAATACCGCCACTGGCCTGATTAAGCCGCGCTTGTTCTGGGGTTAAGGCCGGCTCAAATAAATACTTCCAGTCAGTGGTGTCTTGCGGCTTTCCAGTTCGAATGGCAATAGAAATGATGTTTTCTGGGTGCTCAAGCGGAATTTTGATCTCATTAAACGGCACATACGAAACTTCCGCTGTGTTATTAGCTAACTCGGTGTCTGATAAAGCGATTCTACTTATGTTGACGCCATCATCATCAACTTTCAAGAGGACTACTATGCCTAAGAACAGTAGAGCAGTTGCAACCTTATACTCAAACGGCGCATTAACAATTAACTTATTCTGGGCGTCAGCGGTTGTCTTTGACTGCAACTTAACCCGTATTGCGTCAAAATCTATGGTTGCTAAATCATCAAGAGTATCTGGCATCTAATGTATTGTACACTTTTGAAATGAGATTACTACCGGCGCAATCTGTTAATTATTGGTCAGGTGGTATCATACTGACATGAAGTTCACCATTGTTACCGGCAATGTCGGCAAGCTAGCCGAGTTCAAGCGATTAATCCCTGCCGACATTTCATACGACCATCAGGCTATTGACCTGCCGGAAATTCAGAGCCTTAGCAGCGAAGCAATAATTAGGGCTAAAATTACAGCAGCCTATGATCAGCTGAAAAAGCCGGTTTTGGTCGAGGACGTCACTGCCGGCCTAGACAATTTAGGTGGGCTACCCGGTCCGTTTATAAAGTTTTTCGAACAGCAGCTTGGTTACGACGCCCTTTTTCAGCTTCGCGGCGAAGCGGCCGCCACCGTTTGTTGCACTATCGGTTATTATGACGGCACAAACCTCGTCATCACTTCTGGGACGGTGCATGGCATGGCTGTCGCGTCTAAAGGAGAATACGGCTTCGGCTTCGACGCTTGTTTTGCTCCAAATGGCCAAACAAAAACATATGGTCAAATGGAGCCGGCCGAAAAGGACGCCGTCAGCCACCGTGCGCTGGCCGTAGCTGATCTGTTAGAAAAGCTTAAACAGTTGTAAAGCCGCTACCTTTCAGCTATAATCACCCCCGTTAAGTCATGGCGGATTTAGCTCAGTTGGTTAGAGCGCCGGGTTGTGGTTCCGGAGGTCGGGGGTTCAATTCCCCTAGTCCGCCCCAGTAGTAAAAGGTTCAGGCATTCGCTTGAACCTTTTACTATTTTGCTCATGCTTGCTTGGTTCTTAATTTGGTTTAAACTCAAGGCATGACGTTAGGCACGCAAAAGTTCGAAACGGCAATTACGCGTAGGGCTAATATGGTCCAAACACGGCGTGCGTTTAAGCAACTCCGTAAAGTAGTAACCCAAGCAGAAGTTGAAACCCTTGCGTCTCTGGGTTTTTGTGTACGCCCGTCTAGGGAGCTTGGGGCTCTGCAAAGTGAAGTTCATAAGCTTTATGGATATGGCGAAGCGGCTCGGTGTGTCATCCCTCGTAGCAGCATAACCCTAGGTAAAAGCGCGACAGCCGTTGCACTTTATTATGGTTCATCCATTGGCTTGGAATATCGCTCACATCGATTTACTTTTGTTGGTGATGGACTGGATTATCATCGCGAGCCGTTTAATGTAGATTGCCAATCTATAGGCTCACGTGCAATAGAACTAAGTGGTTTAGCAGCTATAGCAACTGAACCTGCTGCCCGACTAGAACTATTATGGTTATCGGAAAGTCTTGAGGGCGTACGTCCCAACTCATGGGTAAATGAAAAAACGCGTACGGTAACATGTTAATAGTGAAGCTAGATTTTCTCCTTGACGTATAACTTAATATCTCTGAAGCGCGAGCTAGCACGGCGTTTGCTAATGTAAGCTTATTAATGTCGAATTGATTAAAATATTTAATTACTTCTATACGACGTTAGGGGTCTTGCCGATATTGTCGGCCCAAATATGAGCCGTAAGTAGGGGTCTCATTACAACGCTCTTTGGAATTGCAGACGCCGCCGTCGAATTTGGCGTAGGTTAAAAATGCCATCTCTTTCAATTCGAAGTCGTCGCCAAAAACATTTGTTGGTCGCTCTCGGGTTGGGTAGCCGATGTAATAACTGATGGGGATATTTACTGCGTTTTTATACTGGGCCTGTAAATATTGTAGTCGAGCCTGGTCCGCGTACCAGCGAGTTGTGGTGTGGTCACTGTG
>JACMNI010000015.1 GCA_014378615.1 Candidatus Saccharimonadota bacterium
GAGCTATTAATTTTATCTTGAAAGATTTTCGTATAATCATTGCAATAATTTGAGCAGTCGAGATTTTTGTTTTATAGCAATTACCCGAAAGCCGTACTACTTGTTAATTCTTTATAAATATAGCATGTTTTACAATGATTGTCGTTAAGCTGAGATTGATTTATAAACAGAATAGCAGTATATTTATAAGAATGCGTCAAGCAATTAAACACAAAAACAGTAAGTTCGCCGCATTATTTGCCGCTTGTGCGCTTTTGCTGGTTATGATTATGGGCGTTAATTCACCTGTGGTCAGTGCCGCTGAGCCTATTCCAGCAGGCTGCCCTAATACGGAGATACAAGGCCCGGGTACAGTCGACTGTTCTAAGATTCCACTAGGCTGCCCAGGTAGTACTCTCCAGGGTCCCGTTGCATCACCGCCGTCTAATTGCCCCTATGGTGCACCTTCAACCCCCACCCCTGCAGCAACCACTACGAACTCTCCTAGTGGTACCAAAAGTGGGCCGCATTGCGGTTTTGCCAGCAATGACGAGAAAACCAACCAGGCTGTATACACAAGCTTCGAAATTGGCTGTCAGGGCCGGGGTAATCCTATTATGGATGCTGCATTTGCACTTATACGTTTCCTCTCTATTGGCGTAGGTTTAATTATAGTCGGCTCACTTACGTATGCAGGCATTCAGTACACAGCAGCGCGCGGCGACCCGAAAGCTGCCGGTGAAGCCAAAGAACGCATTAAGAGTAATGTGGTCGCATTCTTTATTTATGTTTTGTCGTCTGCACTTCTCAATTTCGTCGTACCACAAGGATTTTTTAAATAATGATACGTTACATACAAAATTTTGCCGACGCATCTTGCCCGGGCGGTGAATTCTTCGGATTCCCTAAATGGTATAAATATCTTAGTGGATCTACTGATCCAAATACTAAGCTCTGTAGTCCGCAACTGAGCAACATTAACGACACTTATCTTATTGTAGCCGCTATCATAGAGATGATGTTAAGGGTAGCGGTACTATTGGCCATAGGGTACGTGATTTATGGAGGAATTCAATACATAGTGAGTCAGGGCGAACCAGATAAGACGACGAAAGCTCGTAATACCATCACGGATGCGTTTATAGGGCTAGCCATAGCCATTACAGCCGCATCTGTGGTCGCTTTCGTAGCAGGAAGGATAAATTAATGAGTGTTTTGTCGAATGCCGTGATTAGCGCTGCTACCGCAACAGTAAATTGCCTAGAAGGAACACCTTGTGACACCGGTCTTCCAGTAGTAAACGCAAGTTCAGGCTTATTACAAACGGTCCTGCAACTAGTGTTTGGGGTGCTAGCTGTTTTGGCGGTTATCGTCATTACTATTGCTGGCATTCGGTTTATCGTTGAATCGACTAATCCTCAAGAAACAGCACGAGCCCGCAGCACCATAATTTATGCATTAATTGGGCTGACAATAGCTTTAAGCGGTGAATTCATCGTCTCATTTGTATTGGATCAATTATGATAAAACATTGGATATTATTTATTTCCATATTGACCACCCTGCTCGCCCCAGGGTTTGCGGTAACCGGAACGGCCTCTGCAGTAGATGTTTTTCAAACATGCACATCACCTAAGCAATCTAGTACTAGTGTTTGTAATGACGTTAAAACTCAATCTGCAAACTCCAACCCAATAATAAGTGTAATGAGAGTAATACTGAATATTCTGTCATTTATAGCTGGTGTAGCGGCTGTGATAATTTTAATTATAAATGCCTTCCGGCTCGTTGTTTCAGGGGGCGACACTAATGGAGTTAAAAGCGCACGAAGTGGCATTATCTACGTTTTAGTGGGAATCGCAGTCGTGTTGTTGGCACAAACAGTAGTAATATTTGTATTAGATAGGTTATAAAGGACTACAATGAAAAAATTTATTTTGAATATATTTGCTGCACTTAGCTTACTATTTCTACTAACGGCTCCAGCGGCAGTGTATGCTGCGCCCGACGCCGGCGCCAGTACCTCAACGACAAGCTCTACTAGCAAACAGGAAGCCTGTGCTGCCCTAAAGCAATTAGATGCGACTAAAGCCTGCGGAACGGGCGGTAAAGGAGTCGGCAACCTTATAAAAGTTGTTATAAATATACTTTCGTTTGTCGTTGGCATCGCAGCAGTAATCATGGTGATTATTAGTGGACTCAAATACGTTACATCCGGTGGTGACTCGAATGGCATATCTAGTGCCAAGAGCACGCTAATCTACGCCTTGGTCGGATTGGCTGTGGCGGCCACTGCCCAGCTTTTAGTAAGGTTTGTGTTGGTTAATGTTAAGTAACCGTAATCGAGACGTAAGCTTGATTTACTGTATGCAACAGTGGTATAAGTAAGGTAAATATAATGAAAGGTCAAAAAATGATTCAAAAAATTAAAAATTCCATGTTTGTGTTTGCAACCATGTTAATGGGCGCAGTTCCATTACTGGTCCCAGTAACAGTTCACGCTAGTATCGCTTCATCAGTCTGTCAGGGTACCAACATCGCTACCAGCGATACGGGTGACGCTGGTTCAGGCTCCGAATGTACAGAAGCCGGTGGTGGCACCGCTTCTGTGAGCGGCCTTTACAAGCTAGCTGCAAACGTCGTTAACATCTTCTCGATCATAGTCGGTATTATCGCCGTCTTAATGATCATCTTCGGTGGATTTAAGTACATCACCTCGGGTGGAGACAGCGGCAACGTATCTGGTGCTAAGAATACGCTTATCTACGCCATTGTAGGTTTGATAATTGTGGCGCTCGCCCAGTTCATTGTCCGCTTTGTTCTAAACACTGCCGACAAAGCTGGTGGTCAGTAAGTCTTAACCCTTCAGGATTATACTAGCGGCCCTCTCCGGAGGGTCGTTTTTAATACCCCCTAAATACTAAAGCAAATAAAAAAGCCCCACACCAGGCGGGGCTGTTCTTATAAGCAACCGATTACAAAACTTGGATCTTTTTGATCGTGTCTTGCTTGACCTTGCCGAAGCTGATGGTCAGGACACCGTCCTTGAGCATGGCTTCGATCTCTTCTTCTTTAACGGGCACTGGTAGAGCGATTGTTCGCGAGAACTCGCCCCAGTAGCATTCTTGCAAGAAGTAGTTCTCTACCCCGTCGTCGTTGCCGGCACTGAGAGTGCCGCGGATGGTGAGTTGGTTATCAGAAATGCTGACATCTAGGTCATGCTTGTTCACACCAGCGGTGCGAGCTTTAACGACTAGTTTTTCGCGGGTTTCATAAACGTCAACGGCCAACTGGCCGGGAACGGTTTCGTCTTCTTCCCATTCATCAGAGGCGGGTTGCGCCTGAGGTTGATCATTTGAACCAGGTTGTGAAAGCGTTAGATCGTCATCGCCTAAAAACGCAGCGGTTAGCTCGTCTTCTTCAAGCAATAGATCGTCTTCGCGATTACGTCGCGCCATAGTTGTTACCCTCCAATTACGGGACTTCCTTAAGTGCGGAAGTTTTCCCTTATTAACTCTTCGTTAAGTTTCTTGCATTTTTGTCTTGCTGGCAGTATAGCTTAGGTAGTTAACAGAGTGCAATGAATGTATCACTTATTTACAACACAATAATGACAACATGAGTGTTCTAGACTTCATAGTAAGCTTGGTAGCGCCTCACGAATGTTTGAGTTGCAACGCCGAAGGATGGCTGCTCTGTTCGGAGTGTCAATTAAAACTTTCTAACACACCGTCAACTTGTTACCGTTGTGCCCTACCCACTGTAAATCACCAGACCTGTAAGCAGTGCCAAGAGACGACAGGTTTGGACGCCGTACGGACGATAAGCGGCTACGAGGGAGCTGCTAAAGATTTGGTTTGGCGACTCAAGTTTACAGGTGCTCGACAGGCAGCCCAAATAATGGCTGATCTAATGGCGCCCCATCAAATAGACCTTAATGGGGCGCTGATAGTGCCCATACCTACAGCTACCCAACGAGTAAGGCAGCGCGGTTATGATCAATCCTACCTCATAGCGCGGGCCTTTTCCCGTAAAACAACGGCTCAGTTTACACCTGTATTGCGTCGCCTGGGCCAACAACGACAACGTGGAGCGTCAAAAAGTACTCGAGCCATACAACTTAGCGATGCATATTGGCTTAGGCACTATAACTTCAAGAATAGGCACGTGGTATTGGTAGATGATGTAGTGACAACTGGGGCTACGCTTGAATCAGCAGCTCGACTGTTGAGGGCTGCTGGTGCAACCAGAGTTGAGGCGATAATTTTTGCTAAGGCCTAACTCTCGTTGAGCACTTTACTTTAAGCTGCTTTTTTTGCTTCAAGTTCTTCTATAGGTGGGGCTGTCTGATTTGAGCGGAATATAACCGTATGGGCAACACCCATCTGGCCTGCTCGACGTATGCGTGTACTTGTTATTGAGGGTGCCTTTGCCTCAGGGGTATCAGCGGTTCTCGGTTCTATACTCTCTTTGGTATCTTCAGGTTTCATAATCTTGATAGCTTCCGAGGCGCCATGAAGAGCGGCATATTTTTTAAGCATCGAGATAGCGTCTTCACCGTTTTCGGAATCATCTTCTTTCGAAGGTATTTCAAAAACTTCTTTAGGGTCTATCCCGCTTAGTTCTGTTTGGGCGCTCATCTGTGCCGATCTTCCACGTCTTAAATTGCTGAGCAATTTGCCTATCCGCTTGGCGGTCTTGGAAGTATCTTTTGCAGACTCCTCAGATATATTGTCTTCATCATTTTTATCAGGTGAATCTGTTCGCTCGATGTCTATAACTAATACCGACTTATCATCTTCTTTACGGCTAGCTTCTAAAAGGGCCTCGGCTGCTTCCTGCGGGTCACCTTGGATCAAACCGCCACGAATCTCATCGAGTGACATTATGTCGCTCCCCCTATCCCCGCTTATACCATCGGAAATAAGTAACAGACGACTACCAACAGGAATTTCTATAATGCCAAACTGGTCTGTCTTAACTTCACGATCAGCGCTAATGCTGTTAAAAACCTTATGCAGGTGTCCTTCGTCTTTAGTGACTTGGGTTATGACATTATCCGTGTCGAGCAGGTAAAGTCGAGTATCGCCAACGTGGCCGTAGACGGCTAAGTTCTTTCCGCCCTTTCCTTTAAAGGCCTTTACTGCGGTGGCAACTGCGCCCATGTCGTAGTTACCTAGTCCGTTGAAAGCAGCGCTTGCTACGTCAGCTTGAGCCCGCAAGAATGCCTCTTTCATGACTTTAACAGCGTTGTTTTCGTCGATAGTAGATTGCTCAGCTTCTTTCTCAAAGTACTCCGATAATGCTTTACCAATTGTTTGGGCGGCGACGTCACCGCCACCATGGCCACCCATACCATCGATTACAGCAAACAAGCCAAGAGAATCGTCACAGACAATAAAATCTTCGCCCTTTAGAGCTTTTTCGGAAACACCAACATCAAATTTAAAGCCTTTGAGCTGCTCCGAATCGGCGGGGATAATTTCTAGTGCTTCGGAGCTTGAGTCCTCAGATGTTTCACTGGGAGCCTCGTTGACTGAAGTTTCAGCAATTTCAGTGGTCGGCTGTTCTTCGACGGCTGCTATAGGCACTACACCATGAATATCTGTGGCGCTTGTCTCAGCAGTTACAGCTACATTGTTTACGACAACAGTAGGTACTGAATTTTCGCTTGCAACTAGCGGACTGTCGACAGATTCAGATGGGTTGCTTTCACTTTTCGAGCTGATTTTAACAGAGCCTGGTTCTACCTCGGCAAGTGCTACCTTGACTTCAGTACGAGCTTCCTGTTGCTTCTTGGCACCGAATAATCGGTTGAGCTTTTCGATGGCCGCTTGTTGAACATCCGGAGTGCTCTTACTTAAGGCAAGCTTGTCGATTAATGCGTTATCTATTGCAAATAGTGAGTCCAAATCACTGAGCTCGACCGCCTTATTTCTTAATTCAACTAAATTACGGCGGGTTTGTGGGTGAGCTTTAAGAGAATCTGCTAAAACATCGATATTGCGGGGACGATCGCGTAAGTCCAGTTGTTTAGTACGGTCTTTGTTTTCAGCAGCCTGTTGCTTGGCGGTCAGAATTTCAGAAGGTGACGGCAGTTTTTGCGAGTCAGCTTCGTTTGGGTATGACGGGTTCAAGAAAGACAGCGGCTCGTACCCTGCCCCCTCCATTAGACCTAACTTGTCGTGGAGAAGGCTATATTCTTCAATTGCCACGGGGTTAGTTACGTCAACTCGGCCTCGCACGGCATCTTCCTGTGCTTTTGTGGCGTGATCTATGGATAAGCGCTGAGCAATGGCGACGGGATCAATGTCTGGGGTAGTAGGCTGATTTTCCATGGGATGGGGTCTCCGGATTGTGATTATTTTGTATTTTTGTTTACTACTAAATACTCTAACAAAATATTGTGTATTTGTCAATAAACATTAGCACGTATGAAAATATTGTCATAGGTTTTTACTTAATCGCTCTATGGCTTTACTTGAGTAGGCGCTTTCGAGCTGCTATAATCACCCCTGATTAGCTCACCAAAATGCGCCTTAGGAAGGGTGTCCGAGTGGTCGATGGAAACGGTCTTGAAAACCGTCGTGCCTGCAAGGGTACCGTGGGTTCGAATCCCACCCCTTCCGCCAAGCTAGATTATTCGCTACAATAAGCCAGCGCAATCGTACAAAACCTGGAGAGGTACCCAAGTGGCTCAAGGGGATGGTTTGCTAAATCATTAGGGGGGAGCAATCTCCCGCGAGGGTTCGAATCCCTCTCTCTCCGCCAACTAAAAAAGACCCATCACGGGTCTTTTTTAGTTCGTATCGCAACTATATGGACGGTGACTTGCCTAGTGAATTGAATCATGAAATAATTAGTTCATGACCGAGCAGCTCCATACCGACGGCAGTAGCTCTGCCGAAAAAGCCGAACTACTTGCTCGTTTTGTGGGTGAGGCTCATTCCAGCGAAACAACGATGGCTGAGTATTGGCGTACCGCCTCATCCGAAGAGCACGCCAAAGCCATGTGTGAACTATCCATGTATGCTGAGCAAATGTCCCAACAGACCGGTTTTACTAAAGATGTAACGGAACAGTTTCCCGGCTTCCCAGCTAAGAAATAAAACAATAGCGAAATATCAGGCTTCGATCGAGGTTTACCACTCCGCCTACCGCTTGACCCTTCGCGCCAATACGCAATCTGTTGTACAATAACGCTTATGCCAGAGGAACCGTTTTCGCCACAGCCAGCCGCCTTTAGCGCGGCTACTTCTGATGACCCGTATCAGATTAACGATGCGGCGACCGCTCCTGAACCCGACCAGCCCATAACCTGGACTGCCTCCGAATATATCGCCCATCATAAAACACCTAAGTGGTATCTTATGCTGGGACTTAGCGCCGTTGGGTTGGCATTGGTAGTTTGGCTCGTCACTAAAGATACCATCTCGGCGCTTGTAGTTATAGTCGGCGCCGCCGTTCTCGGTGGCTACGGCGCTCGACCGCCCCGTGAACTAACTTATCAGCTCGACACAAACCACCTCACGATCGGCGAGAAAAGTTATAGTCTGGATACTTTCCGATCATTCACTATCGACGACCAGCAGGCGTTTGCAAGCGTTAACCTAATGCCGCTAAAGCGTTTCGCACCAGGGCTGTCAATATACTTTGCACCTGACGACGAAGACGCGATAGTGAACTTGCTGGCCATGCGTTTGCCTATAGAGGACCACCGCGATGATCCGATCGATCGCCTGATGCGGAAAATCCGCTTCTAAAATTAAATATCCCCACCGAAGCGGGGATATTTAATTTACGAGATTGAGAAGTTAGAAGCGCGCGCTATGTTCTTTGTTGTGAAGCTTACGTTCCATCTTAGCAAGGAAGTTGTGACGGGCTTTTTTATCATCCCAGCGCTCAAAATCATCTTCTATTCGGTAAGCTTCATCGTTTGACATATTGGCGTCTCCATTTATGTTAGTACGCTTATTATTAAGCTTATGCCTAACCTGCGACTGTAAATATTCTTACACGGTGGATAACTAATCCACAGGTAATATTAACTTATAAACAGTTTCAATAAGGAGTTCCCATGCCCGACCTACAGACAGCTTTCTACATAATAGGCATTATTTTTATGAGCCTAGCGTTACTATTAACCATTGCCATTGTGGTGGCGCTGCTAGTCATTAAGAAAAAGGTAACTGCCCTGCACAATGCCGTTGAAGCCAAGCTACACACCATTACCAACATTACCGATAAAGGCTCTGCCGTAGTTGGTGCCATAAAAAAAGCCTCTCGCGCCGTCAAAAAGTAGTGCCGAGCGCTGTTAGCGATGCTACAATAAGCGCACCTGCACCAACCATGAATATACTGCAAAAAACGATCGCCGCTGTAGATACTTGGCAACGTCGCCACCCCTTTACGTCGTTCCCGTACGCCGTAGTTAAAAAATATGGCGAAGACGAGGCCGGTTACCAAGCCGCGCTCTTAACCTATTATGGCTTCTTATCGCTGTTTCCACTCTTATTAGTAGTGACTACCGTCGTCACTATGCTCGGTGGGCAGCACGCGGCTTTGCAGCAAACAGTCACCATGGCGGTATCTAATTATTTCCCGGCCTTCGGCGACCAACTCTCTAAAGTGCAAACTATCCATAAAAGCGGCGTAGCACTAGTAGTCGGTATCTTATTTACGCTCTATGGAGCTCGCGGCGTCGCCGACGCCTTTCGTAATGGCGTAAATCATATTTGGCAGACCCCGCGCGCCGAACGCGTCGGCTTTCCGATGTCGATTGTAAAAAGCCTGTCGATTATTGCCGTCGGCGGCATTGGGTTTATGCTCGCTAGTATTTCAACCGGTGTGGCCGCTGGCGTTGGTCACGGCTTTCTGTTTCGAGTTTTGTCGATAGCAGTTAACCTGTTTATCTTGTTTTGGCTGTTCAGAATTTTGCTTAACTTGGCACTACCGGGTAAAGTGCCCTTCCGCCAAACTCGCTCCGGGGCTGCGGCCGCCGCCGTTGGTATCGTTACCCTGCAATTCGTAGGCGGTTTAATACTTACTCGAGAACTTAAAAACCTTAACGCGGTCTACAGTATTTTTGCGCTGTCGTTAGGGCTATTATTCTGGATTTACCTGCAAGCCCAAACCATTTACTACGCCGTCGAGATAGCCTCGGTGCGATCACTAAAACTCTACCCGCGCGGCATGCGCGAAGACGCGCTGACTCCGGCCGATAAGCGTGTTATGACCCGCCAAGCGCGACGTGAACGCCAGATAGACGCCGAAGCCATCGACACTAAATTCGGTTAGTACTCTATATAATTGCGCCACCAACCGTCGGTCTGTTGGACCTTGCGGTTGGTGCGATCTACTTGTTTGTCGTGCATGCGGTGCCCCTTATTGGTTATGGCAAAAGCATATAGGTTAAGCGGCTGGCTTACTATTAGGATTCTTACAGCTTGTTCAGTACTGTCCAGAACGCATCGGCCCAGTTTTTATAGCCGCGGTTATTGGGGTGAAAGAAATCGGCGGCATAATTGAAAGGCGACTCGTGGGATTTTGTGACCGTATATAGATCGGCGACGAGTAGGCCGCGGCTGGCAGCTGTTTCACGAACGATGTTATTGGCAGCTTTAACGGCGTTGTCACGACTGATGCGGCCACCAAAATTCGGCATAGTAGCGACGACGGTATTGGCGGGTAGCAACGGTACGAGCTGATCATAACTGGCCTTGAACTTGGCCGCATTAAAATTAACCACATCATTGGCGCCGGCTTCGATGGTTACGTAATCGGGCTTATAGTTCTTAAGCTGTGGAATTTGTTTATCTATTACATCTTGTACTTTGGCGCCCGAGACACCTAAGTTTACTACCCGGACTGTTTTGCCCGTTTTACGTTCCAGCCGCTCAGCGATTATACCAACGTAGCCGTTGGCCGGCTTACTGGCGCCAATGCCCTGCGCGGCCGAATCACCGAGCGCCACATAGGTAATCTCGCCCATTACGGCGCTCCGCTGTTTCCAATAAGTAGCGTTACTAGTAAGACTGGAGCGCAATTGCAGCAGGCTAATAATTTCGGCCAGTACTAAAACCGCAAATAAGAACCCGATGATAGCTAGCTTAGACATGGCAGATCACCGGAGCTTTACCGAGATTATCAGTGGCGGTTATTTGGTCGACAATAGCTTGAGCGACCGCCTGGCGTGGCACCCATGCCCATAGTGGTGGCAACTTGGTTTGAAACCTATACGCGTCCTGCTTAGCGGCCGTCATAACCGGTGATCGTAAACAGGTCCAGTTAAGATCGCTGGCTTCCAATAGTGCCAGGTGTTGCTCGCCATCACGGAGAATCTTTGGAGCGACTAGTTTAAGAAGACGACGGGTAATTTTGTCTGGCATGGTTGGCTTATCCTGGCCATAGAAGGCGCTAGCGCCGGTAATCGTTATAAGCCGTGTAACTCCCCGCGCCTTCATGGCAGTTATTATAAGCTCGGTTCCGCTACTTACAACGTCTTTATTAGGACTGCCCCAGCTGCCCAGCGTGCTTATAACAGCGGCGCTGCCCTCAATAGCTTTGGCGACTGCCGTACCATCGGTTACTGACCCGGACACGGTCGTTACACCTGACGTATTAGCATAGGGATTAGACCGGTGCACGAGCACAACCAGAGTATGGTTCTCGGCCAACAGTTTTGCCGCTACTTGCTGCCCAACTTTACCGGAGGCTCCAAAAATAGTTATTTGCATATTGGGTTCAGTATAGCAATTTGTAACCTTGCAAGTGAAAAATATGACTGCCGCTTGTATGGGCCGACGCTACACTAAACAGTACTATTAAATATTACAGATATGTTTTTGAGCAAAATCTAAATCCCTAGGAAGGCTATGCATGAATTTAGAAGATTACTTTAAGCGACTTCAACGCCTAGCAGAACAGCAAAAGAACAATAAATCCCGCGATCCTAACAATAAAGACAATTTTCGAGCCACCTAGACCATCCTTGGGGTCGTTTGACGCTCTTGCGGCTTACTGATAAAATAGTTAAGTCAGTTAATAGAACGGCAATTATGAATATACCTACTTACTTGAGCGGCGCACTCTTCATGAAAGCGTATCGATTGTTACGAGCTAATGTAACAAGTTGTTTAACTGCCTACGATATCAACCCCACGAGTTGGGTATTGCTCGGTATTATCAGAGAAACTAAAGACGGCGTCCGCTTGGTCGAAGTCGCCAACACTATGAACGTAAAAGCACCGTTAGTGACGACGCTAGTACAGGACCTTATTGCTAAGGATCTGATAGAATTACTTCCCCACCACACCGATAAGCGGGTAAAATTACTAATGCTGACCAGCACTGGCAAAACGTATATGAAAAAGGTCGAAGTCGCTTTAGAGAAATCTTTAAGCGGTATATTAGCCGGTACAACACCTACCGAATTGGCCGGTTTTGAAGCCGTTTTAGAAGCAATCGTTAACAATAGCACAGACGATATGAAAGTCACAGTATAAAAACCAATTGACTTAAACTGTTAAAAAATAAATAATTAAGCTTGTTAACAATTAATCAGGAGAACTACATGAGTAATTCTAATAAAGGTGCTGCCAACGTGGCCCTCAGTGCCGTCCTATTAGTTGTAGGTTTGGCTGTCGGCTTTGGCGTTTCTAAAGCTTCCGACAACAAAGATACGACCTCATCAAATACTAAAAACTCGGCTTCTGCGCCTACCACCTCGACTAAGGCTTCCGATATTCGGGCTAACCTCGTAGCGTTAGGTGTAGAACACCAAGACTTAACCATGCACGCTGTGGATGCCGCACTCGATGGCAGCAAAAACGCCGCAGAAGTCAGTAAAGACCTCTACAAGAACGGTACCGATATTGGTGCAGCCGTAGGTAGTGTCTATGGTAAAGAAGCCGAAACTACTTTCAACTCGGTTTGGAAGGTCCACCTTGACCAGTTCGTGGCTTACGCTGGAGCTTCCAGCAAGGGTGACGACGCTGGTAAGAAAGCCGCTCTAAGCGCTATCGACAGCCAGTACACCAAGCCCCTTTCGGCTTACTTGGCCAAGGCCAACCCTAACTTGCCCGAAGACACACTGTATTCAGTTCTGAGCGATCACGTCAATCAGACCGCTGCCATGATTGACCTACACGTTAAGGGTGATTACGCTGGTGAAGTCACCGCTCGTGACCAGGCCGCTCAGCACCTTAATGGTATCTTCAGCACCTTAGCTGGCGGTATAGTTAAGCAGTTCCCTGACAAGTTCCAGGGCTAGTCAACAATAAAACCCAATTTGGGTTTACAATGAGCAGGTCGGCTATTGCGCTGACCTGCTCACTACTAAAAAAGGATGTATATGAAGAAAACACCTGCAATTATCATCGGCGCCGTGGTTGTCGTTATCGCGCTTGTGGCCGTAGTCGCTGCTTCGTCGAGTTCGAACAAGAATGATCCATCAACAATGTCTGAAGGCATGTCCAGTAGTTCTATGAGCGACTCAACGAGTAGTACGAGCTCGGCCGATGCCGTCGCTACCGACAAAGTAATGATTAGCAATTATATGTTCACGCCAGGTGACATAAAAGTCAAAGTTGGCACGACTGTAACCTGGACGAACGGCGATAGCGTTAAGCACAATGTCGCTTCCGATGACGACAAGATGCCCGAGGGCAAGTTAATTGGTAAAGATGAAACCTATACCTACACCTTTACCAAAGCCGGAACCTATAAGTATCACTGTACCCCGCACTCCTACATGCACGGTTCTGTTACCGTTGAATAAATAACGCAATGGTAACGACGAAACTCTTTGACGGTAAGGTAACCAAAGCGCAGGCCGCCGTGGTCGGCGCTTGGTACCTAAACCTGGCCGCGGTGCTAGTAGTGTGGGCAACCACCTCGGCCGACCTGTTATCGGCCGGTAACTTGGGCAGTATTGCCCTGGCCTTTGGTCGATTATTTGGACTCTTGGCCGCCACTTTTGCCCTGACGCAGTTTTTATTAATGGGCCGGGTAGCCTGGATAGAAAAGCCTTTCGGCCTTGATCACTTAGCCAGCTACCATCGTTTTAACGGTTACGCCGCCATCGGGTTTATATTAATCCATGCGCCCTTTGTCGTTTTGGGCTACGCCCTGATGGCAAACGTAAATTATTTTACACAATACAAAGAGGTGATACTGAACTATGAAGATGTTATACCCGCGGCCATCGCGGTCGTATTATTCTTAACCGTTGTGGCGGCCTCTATTTATATTGTTCGCAAGCACCTAAAATTTGAAACCTGGTATTACGTACACTTGCTAGTCTACGCGGCAATTGTACTAGCGTTTTCACATCAGCTGGCTGTTGGCGGGAGCTTTCAGGGCCACCCACTGGCCCGTATGTATTGGTTAGCGGTTTATATTTTCGTAGCCGCCAATGTACTCTTCTGGCGCTTTGGTCTACCGACCATCAATCTATTACGTTTCAAGTTCAAGGTTAGCCGCGTCGTATCGGAAACCCCTACCACCAGCTCGCTGTATATTTCAGGTAAAAATTTGAATAACTGGCCGGCCAAACCCGGCAAGTACGTATTAGTCAGGTTCTTAGCCAAAGGCTTTATTTTCCAAGAACATCCCTTTTCGCTATCGGCCGTCCCCAATTCTGATTATTTCCGTTTAACTATTCGGAATTCGGGTGATTACACTAGTAAAATTCCCCAAGTAAAACCCGGTACGCCGGTATTAGTATCCGGTCCTTTCGGCCGCTTTACTTCGGATGTAGCCCTGACTAATAAGCGGTTGTTCGTGGCCGGCGGTGTCGGCATTACGCCGCTTAGAACGCTGCTACAAGAAGCGCTGGCCGCTAAAAATGACTGTATTCTACTCTATGGTAATCGCAACCTTGACGATGTAATCTTCAAAAATGAGCTGGCAACCTTTATAAACAAAGGTCTAAAACTGATCCCCGTGTTCAGCGAAGCGCCTAATAACTTCAAGGGCGAAAGTGGCTACATCAACGGCGACCGCATTAAACGTCTGGTGCCCGACTTTGCCAAGCGCGACATTTACATCTGCGGCCCTCAGCCCATGATGGATAGCGTGATTACCGATCTACGTAAAACCTCGCTTCTGCCGGAGCAGCTGCACTACGAACGTTTCGCCCTGCACAATTAAGAAAGGACCCTTGCAGGCCCTTCTTTAAAAAATAAGTACCGGTTAGCGGTGGCTGTTCTTGCCACCCTTGCTGCGGTCCGCTGACGTCAGGTTGCTGCCCCGTCCAGTTGAAGTAGTGCTACGGTTGGTGCTGGTAGCTTTGGTGTTTCCACCGCTGGCCTTGCCGCCCATCGATTGAATTTCCTTCTTCTTGTTCTCGTCCATAGATGCAAAACCTCGATCGCTAATTGCCATTGTGTGCCTCCTTCATTAGTTAACTCTATAAGCATAACGACTGCCGCGAACTGCTGCCATGAGTTATCTTATGGACATACTGTGATACGCACCTTTCAATATGAATGTTGATAAAAGTAGTTAAAGATTGTATTATTACGATATTATGCCCTCCCTCGCCGAAGGTACTCCGCAAAATCGACCCGACAGTTATCTATATTCAGCTGAGTTTGGTGTAGAATTCAGTAACTTTTGGTTCCATATCTCCCAAGGCATGGAACATTTTAAAACTCCGGCCGAGATGGCGCAGCTACGACTAGATGCCATCGAAAATGAGCATAAATTCTTTGATAAAGTTTTCGATGGTGTAGCTAGCATTATGAAGGATGCCCCCGGTAAAGTCGTTTGCCTTTTCGACATAGACAATACCATAGCCGAAATGTCCGAAGACGATTCGGCCCCTATGCACAAGCTACTTCGCCCAGCCTTTAAACCGGTCATATCTAAGTTAGCAATAAAGTACCCCGAAATTCTGCGGTTTGGACTGTTAACCCTACTGCCGCAGGATAGCATTAAAGCCGAATCCGTAAGTCCGACCTTCTTATCGTCCGCCCGTCCCTACATGGACGAAAGTCTGTTTTATAGTTCCGAGTGCGTTACTAAACAAGATCCGCTACGAGCCCGCAAAACGGAACCACACGTTATTGGCGGGTTTCTTGACACGCTGGTTGGAGTAGTCGACCCGGAGCTATTAGCGGCTACGCGAGGGGGACAGGCCGATTTTGACCTATGGTATGATCCTAAAATTGAAAGAATGGCCAGTTTAAGCGCCCAAGAACCCGAAACCACCTTTGTATTAGTAGATGACCTGTGGAGCGCGGGTTTCTTCGACCCAGCCAACCCGTGGCTTAAAGGCATTTGCGTCTACGACGAAATTCAGCGCCTCCTACCTTAGTTCGGATTTGGAGTGTATTGCTCGGCGTGCAACTCTAATTCGGCCCAGTGCGTTAGGTCTTTAAGAAGCTGAATATCGGCTTCGCTGAAAGTGCGCGGTTTTGTGTCTATCAGGCAAAGCGAACCAGGGTGAGTCCCATCTTTAGCCGTCAGCGGCATTCCCGCATAGGCGCGTATTTGTAGCCCACCAGCCACTTCGGGATTATCTTTAAAGTGATCGATTTCGAGTGCATTCTCAATTATCATTGGTTCGTCCGACAGAATTGTATAACTACAGAACGATTTATCGCGGCTACTAGGCTGGGTTGTATTAATACCAAAACAAGCTACGTTCACGTCCTCCGTAGATGTAATAAGATTAATCATAATGATTGGCACGTCGAATAGTGAGCTGGCAATGCGTATAATTCTGCTAAAACGCTCGTTATTGTCGGTACCACTAAGGACCCCCAATTTCTTGAGGGTTTGCACGCGCTCTACTTCATTAGCTGGAATTGGATACGTTAACATACTTATCTACTTTAATATATTTACAAACTAAGACAACCCGAACAGGGAAAAACGAGGCTACATAATTAGGTTCGGTTTTTCATGACCTGATCTAGTAGCGCCATCCGAACGTACAAACCGTTTCCGGCCTGGCGGAAGTATTTAGCACGGGGGTCGCTGTCGGTAGACGCCGAAATTTCTTTGTTACGAGGTAACGGGTGAAGAATTATTGCAGTGCTCGGTAGAACTTCTAGTGCCGTAGCGTCAATTACGAAGTGTTCCTGCCCCACACTTATATCCTTGTCGGTGCGGTGGCGTTCTAATTGTAGGCGCGTCCAATATACTACGTCGGCTCCGCGCAGCGCCTCATACATGTCGGTTGTTTCGGCAAAATCAGTATCATGTTCGGCCAAGTGTAACTTTATGTCCTCGCTTATCTGGAGTTCTGGCGTCGAAACAAAACTAATTTTGTTACCCGGGTATTTTGCTAGCATTTTCGCTAATGAACGTACCGTTCTACCGTGGGCCAGATCGCCGCCCATCACCACATTAAGCCCGTCCAGCCGCCCTAACTGCTCTTTTATAGTGTATAGATCCAGGACCGCTTGCGTAGGGTGCTCGCCCTTGCCATCACCGCCATTTATAACGGCTATTTTACTAACGGCGGCCGCTCTATCGGCGTGCCCCTCTTCTTTTGTCCGCATACTTAGAGCGTCCACCCCGTACTCGTTAAATACTTTTACGGTGTCTTCAATGGTCTCTCCTTTAGCGGCCGATGAAAATTCGGCGGCGTTCTCGGTGCCCACTACGCCAATACCCAGTTTAGTAGCAGCAATTTCAAAACTAAAACGCGTTCTGGTAGAAGGTTCGTAGAACATGGACAGCATTATTCGGCCCGTGTGCGTCTGCAGGACGTCTCTTCGGCTAGCGATAGCCTGGTCGGTCTCCCTAAAACCATCGGCCTGCGCAAACAACCCTGCTAGCTGATCCGGACTAAACTGTTCGGCGCTGAGAATATGTTGCATAATTACTACCTCTTCTTTATAGGGCATGGTACATGGTGGGGGCTGAAGACGCAAAGTTATTACGCCGATTATATTATTGACATAAGCGCAATAAATTGCTACAGTACTATTAAGGTTAAATCTTAAACAAAAATGATAGAACAATTAGCTGCGCCCGTCCAAGACCCCTCCTACATTGCCGCTAATTTAGCGGCCAGTCAAGAATGGTTACCGACCCACGAGTTAGGCGATGAGCGCGGAGTTGTATATCCGGTCTTTACCGTCAATGATACTGCCGTTATTTTTCGTAACCGAAACGAATTTCCCGAACTCTCGGTGCCCTACCACGAAGTTGCAGACGGGTCATCGGTTCGCCCTTTTAAGCCTTATGGACGGGTCGACCCAAGTGAAAAGTTTGATGCCTACCTTCAAGCTCAGTCCTCAGGAGAAAATGCCTTAGAAGTAGTGCCCAACACTCCGCTTGGGTTAGTCGTGGCCGCAATAGAATTGGGCGGGACCGATCCCGCCTTAAGCGAACTACAAGACGAAATCGCCCAAAAAAAGTACAGCGAAAAAGGATTGCTACTTCTGGACTCAATCGCGGCCGCGACTATGATTGGACCAGACGGCAACTTTCAAAAATATTTTGATAGCGACGGTTATGCACTTGTCCTGTCTTCGTTAGCGGGTAACCATGATGCGCGGGCTGCACTTCGCGACCGATTAGAAAGCTACCGGGACATTAGGGCCCAAGATACAGCAGTAGCCTTAGAAAAAAACGCACAATCTTTTGCCGCCCAAGCAGCCTATTACGAAGGCGTAGAGGCTCTGGACCCTGAGCATTTAGTACTGGTGCACTCGACTTCCCATGCAGTAGAAACAGCGCCAGAAGGCTCAGCAATACTCTACCCGGCTAGTGCCAAGAGAGACGATGAGTGGCCTAGGCCATCACTACATTTTACTGTTAACGCCGAGGTGACTAGCCACGTCGGGGGCAGCTGGGATCACAGCAACAGCTTAATCATTACCAATTTAAAAAAGGCCATCGAACGTAATGGAGTGCCCCACACTGCTTGTGACGTCGACACATTCTTTAACGTAAATCCAGGGGACAGCCTGCAACTACCGGACCCAACTATTTTAACGTCTCGAAGTGAGGGAGAACTAATAACTACGGAAGGTAATACCGTTACGTACGCCCATAAGGACAAATATACCGAAGATGAAATGCAAACTCTTAATATCATGGCAAATCAACTGGGATTCAAGACAGAGGATTCTGATTCGCCCGCCCTACTTCTGCGTAAGATTGCTTTATGGCAAGCTATATCTGGACAAGGCGCGGACGAGCTAGTAACTGCTGGTGCGCACTATGTTCAAGATGAAGGTTTTCAGAAAAGTTTTTACAAAATGGCTCATGAACTGGGTGGGGTTAGAAACTTTGGTCTACACGCAAATACAGTAGAATCCTCGCTCCCTAACGCCATGGCCTCAAAACAAATTGATGGTTCCTTTACTGAATTCGATCCGGCTTTTGGTGACCCAGTAACAAATTATAGACTCGCGTCCGACGCCGCTATCCGTACCGTAATAGCAGCCGGATATGCTCCTGCCCGGCCGGTTCAGCAATCTCCAGACAAGCGCGCCGCGCGACTTGTTAACTCACTTTTCTAAGAGACTATTTTGCACAGATGGCTCATAAGTCATTGCATGGATCGAAGCCTTTTATAGAACCGGGAATTGTATACCTTGGATAATGCTTGGGTGGTCCTTGTGGGAAATTCTTACCGTTTTCTACTATGTATCTGCTACTACTCACACATAGTGTCGCTGGCTCCCTACTACGCGCTGGAATATTATCTACCCAGACTGGATAATCTTTTCGGGGAAGACTTGCCGATAAATAATTAATATTCTTTTTGACTATCTCTTCGGAAATAGGATTGGGTTGCGAAACTTTGAACTGTATAGAGATGTCGTAATTTGTTGAGCCTACCTCATTCCGCACCGGTCGACAAACTTTATTACCATTAATTACCCCAAAGCTATTAATGGTTTTTATGTCATTCTCAACTTCATTGTAGAATCTTTGGCATATATCATTCGCTTCGGCCGGATTTACGGCACGCTTAGATAATCCGTAATGGAAGCTGGTATAAATCGCTATAAACAAAAGCAATATCGCTCCGCTTATAGTAATGAGCTTTTGGTTCTTCATGTGCCTAAGTATGGTTTTAAAATAAGTAATGTCAATTTTGCTTATGGTTGGCGTGCCATTGAGTCAGATTTTCGAACTATAGGAGCTGTATTTAACTAGCTCTACGACGCACGACAATCAGTCCTGCCATCAAAGCATTGGCGGCAAACAGGTATATAGGATATACCAAGCCGGTTAGCGCCAAGCTGGTAACTGTTGCTAGGGCTATGCCGGAAGCTAGACAAGCGAGTATGAATGCAGCCAAAGTCTCTTCTTCAGGGGCTCTCCATATGTGCAAATAGGTCGGAATTGCGGCTATGAAATCAACCAAAGTTATGATGACGATTGCCGTTAATGGGCTATCCAGGGCAAACCACAAAGCTAGTCCGATTGCGGCACCGACTTGGCAAAACAAATCTATTTTTTGGAAGCGTCTGTCGCCATAGCACAGGCCAAGAATAACTACGAGCATCACCTCTATTACCGAAGCAAATGAAAGTACTGCGGCGGGCACCTGCCCGTCTGCGAGGGCAGCGGCCCCGGCTACAGCCCCTAATATCCCCCAGTTGAACCATGAAACTACTCGTGGTTTTGTCTTTTTCTTGATGATATCTAATAAATAAGGGACAGTACTCGTAACTAGAATTATTGAGCTGATAACAAGTAATGCATTACGAAGCGATTCGTTCATTGCCTAAATCATAACAAACAAAGAGGTCCCTAGGGAAAATGCATTCGTACAAGTAATACAGTACGTACTCAACAGGAGGCGCACGCTAATCTGTGCGCCGAGTTGCCTCGGGCACCAGACTAACGACCGAACCTACGACTTTCGCCAGCTGGCGCTGTCGAGCCGTAAGTTCGCGCCCTAGCGAGACCAGTAAAAAAGCCCCAGACAAGCTGAGGCATTTTTACTGGTGTACCGTAGTCGACGAAGTTGTAACCTTGGTCAGTACAGCTCAGCGTCTAACTTTTTCAGAATGACATGGCTGCCCTCCACCTACTGGCCAGTGTTCGAACTTATGAGACTACCAATTTAGATATGACGGTATCGGCTATAACTTCATGACCTCCAGCGTTAGGGTGTAGGCCGTCTGTTGTTAATAGATCATTGGCCCCTAAGTCTTTGAAAACACTATGTATATCAATTATCTCAACATTTTCTACTTCGCATAGTTCGGATAAAGCTAAATTGTATGTATTCACGTATTCGTTCATGCACTTTTTATCTTTCCCCTTGAATTCAGCACTAAATTTTTCATTAACAGGGGTAATATTCAGTGAATAGATATCCTTGGTATATTGTTTTGCTTGCCGTATTACTGCTCGCATATTGGTAATATAGTCTTCTTTAGATACTTTGAACCGTCCTTCACCATTTAGCCATGTAGCATCATTAGCGCCGCAAGCTAGGACTATAGTGTAACTATCGTCGTCAGACCTTTGACGCGCCAAAAATTCAGGCTCAAACCTTGCTCGAAGCCCGCCACTGGTTTCGCCAGGTATTCCCAAAGCGTATAAGTAGTACGTAGGAGATTTATTGATAAGATCTAGGTGATTGCGCAAGCGCGATGCCCAGCCAGAGCTGACCATGTCCCACGAGCCATAAGTTATGCTGTCCCCGAATAGGAAAATTGTTTTCATGGTCATATGATATCAAAAGAAAAAAAGACTTCCGAAAAAGTCCTTTTAGCATAAGCATCATGGTGTACTGCGGTGGCCGAAGTTGTAACCCTGCTTAAGATTAGTTGAATCAAAGATATTACTAACCGTGTTTGTTTTGACCAAAACTTTCGCTGGCGTGCGCTTGGGTGGCCAACCCTAAAGTAAACCATTTCATTTGTTCAGGTGTTATCTTGCGTCTCATTTCTGCAGGTAATGAACCGATGACTTTAGAGGCTACTTCCCCCTCAGAACTTTTCGGTACGATGCTTTTGTTTAGGTACGAGTTTTTAATGGATTCTGGACTTGCAGAAAATCCGATACGCATCACCTTACCAATTCCTTCAGCAGCAGCTTTGGTTACACTTTCGTCTGAAATATCCTGGTCAGCTTCTTGAGTGTTGAGTATTGGTCTTACTTCTATGACCTCCCCAACGGCAGTTCGCCCTGTAAACTCAGATATCATAATTTGTTTCATATGTACGTGTTGTTCGGCTGTCGGATGAATATTACCGTCGACGAGCTCTGCACCGCCCCTTAGCAGCTGCAAATCATGAGATAACCACCCCTGAATCTGTTCGGTGGTTGCGGGTGGAAACTGATTTTCTGATGCGTTTGTCATATTTTTGGGGAGCCTATACAGAGATACTAACACGCTATTGCTTATTTGTCAAATATGTTCGAATTAAATATCAAAAAAGCCCTTTACTTTAAGAGGCTTTATACCGCTTATGCTTGGTGTACCGTGGTGAACGAAGCTCTAACCTTACTGCTAAATAACGGTAAACTCAGCCCAGCATAAGTAGTGGTCGGTGTTTGTCGAGATAATACCTGAGTCGTGCTTAATGAAAGCCGGAGTGTGTAAAATGTAATCGATGTGGTTACCATTGGGCCGGGTGGGCAGTTGTTCTGGTAGAGCATCATCTAAACTATTTGCTTGAAACCATCTCTCGAATGCCCTATTAGCCTTTTGAGTATTAAAGTCTCCTACTAGGATAAAAGGCTCTTTTAATTGTTGCGTGAGTAATATCTCAATTTCTTTCGCATAGCCTACACCGGCTTCAACTTGGTAATTGTAACCAAAGTAGCCCAAGGGTTGAGTATGAATATTACCAATCCGGACGCCTTGTATCTCACAGACTTGCAAGTATTTGTCCCAGCGCGCGGCCGGACTTCCGTCCGGCAGAAACAAATCAAATTTGGGATACGGCAAACAAAACTCCTGTGTATTCTCAAGCGGTGCTTTAGATAAGACAGCGGTTGACTCTTTGAACGCGGGGTCTATTCCGGATGGAGAGTTAATGGTCTCAAACACAAACGGGAAATCTAAAGCGGCTGCAATTCGATAACTTAAAGACTTTTCAGGGTGCCAATGTGACTCTTGTAAACAAATTACATCAGCGTCGAGCGCCAACAACTGCCCTATAAAATATTCTATGTTTTCTTGTTCATCGTAGTCGAACTGCTTGTTAGATCGAATGGTATGCCCACCTGCAATGTTCCATGAAGCTATTTTTAGAGTAAAAGGCATATTGTCATTACTATAACAAAAAAGACTCCTCGGTTAAGGAGTCTTTTATAACGCTTATGCTTAGTGTAGCGTGGTGGACGAAGTTGTAACCTTGGTCAGTACAACTCAGCGTCTGAGTTTTTCAGAATAACGTAGCTGCTCTCCCCTACCGGTCAGTCTTCGAGCCCCCTAACCTACAGTCTTCTGCTAAGTTTAATGGAATTTAGTTGCTATAAACGGTTGAGAGAATCCTATTGGAACATATTTTCGGGTGTTCTAAAGGCAATAGGTGACCACTTCGTTTAATGATTTCTAGTTTGAGTTTTGATCCTACAATATCTAGCAGTTCACGATTGGAACAATATATATCTTTCTGGCCACATAAAATTGTAACGGGTATTCTATCTGACAAAACTCTGATATTTTCAAAGGCAAATCTTTCAGACTGGAACCATTTGAGCGCTTCCAAGACTCCTTTCATATTCAGAGGGGATTGATCTCTGATAACTTCCTCGATCGCAAAATCTAGAAAGGTTAATGTGTCTCTCTGTTTAGACAACAGCATCTCGTGTAAAAACAACTTGAGGACTTCTCTATCGAGCATCTTCCCATATCGAGTTGCCAGCATTTTCAAAATTGCTGATTCGATAAAAACTAATCCTTTTAGTGACGGCGAATATGCCGGTGTTATTGCAACGATCGACTTCACTGTTTCGCCACTATTAGCGGCATAAACCGTTGCTATGCGTGCACCAAGGCTATGTCCCACAATATTTATATCTTGTAGAGAAAGTTGGTTTACAAAATCATTAAGCCAACGGTAATAAAAGTCCGTATAGTTTTCATCTAAATCTTGGGTAAAAGTTGTTAAACC
>JACMNI010000016.1 GCA_014378615.1 Candidatus Saccharimonadota bacterium
ACTGCTGCCACGTGGCCTGTCTTCTATACATAATAGTCGCTCTATTTAAGCGTGTAGAAGTCTTGCTTCAATGTTTTAATTAAGGTTTCGACATTTACGCATTATTGAGGGCTGCCTGAGTGTAGCCGGTTGTCGGGCCCTAGTACCGCGATCATTCAAAGTCAAAGTAACCGGTATAGACCGAGAAGGTAATCCCATAAGTGTAAAAGCATCGGGCTGGCAAGCCAGAATCTTGCAACATGAAGTAGATCACTTATTAGGTACCTCCTCGTGGACAAAATGATACATACAAGCTTTATAAGCGAGAAGACTTATATAAATGACTGGTCCGATAAACTGGAATTGGTTATAAAACAGACTTGGCACTTGTAGTAGTAGATCTTGCGTAAAACTTGCTGAACACAGAATGTCCATTATGTAACTTACGCTAGGTTATGCCTTTATAGTGCTACTATGAGGCTATGCATAAGAACAACACCGATCACAAGTTAATTCACGCCTTTTTAAAGAAACACCCCATGGGCGTACTTTCTACTGTAGGAGTCGACAATGTTCCTTGGGGGGCGGCCGTTTATTACCTTTCCGATGAGGATTTTAATATTTATTTTGTAACCCGGGCAGAATCTCTCAAATACAAAAATATTGAGATGAATCCGTACGCGGCTTTGACAGTCTCGGATAGTGAAACGCAAATAACGGTCCAGCTTTCCGGTAAGGTTTCGACTATGCCAGTCCAGAAATATATGGACGTCTTCTTCGACAAATTTGCCAATATACGACCTGACGGTGATTACGAGTGGGCGCCGCCAATCGACAAAGTTCATGAAGGCAATTACATGCCATTACAGCTCACCCCCACAAAAATGCAATACGCTGACTACGGCAGCCGCCGCATTGAAGTCCAGGGCAATTACATCGAGCAGATCATACCGAACCCAAAATAGTTAACCGTAGGGAGACTGGACTATTAGCTATACACTGAAGGCATGATAGCTATCGGTCTTTGGTTTTTATTATTCATAGCGGTCGCCGTTGGTAATATATTCTTTATTGTTACCGCTGTTATTTCGCGGCGCATTTCTGTTAGTTTCATAGTTGCGGTCATTATTTTGCTCGTAATAATACTCCTTGAAGGCTTCCTGCTGATGCAGCTACGCTCGCAGGTATCTCGTAACGCTGCTTACTGGCATAGCCACGGCGATGTAACGCCAGGCAAGCTTGTTTATATTGCCTTAGGAGATTCCGCCGCCCAGGGCATTGGTGCTTCAACGCCCACAAAAGGGTATGTTCAGCTGGTGGCTAACAACATTGCAACATCTAGTGGCAAACAAGTTTCAGTTGTAAATTTGAGCCGCAGCGGGGCGAAGATCGGCGACGTCGTACGTGACCAGTTGTCTCAAGTTGCCAAATACCGACCAGCTGTAGTTACCATCGATATCGGCGCCAACGACATTGTGGCTGGCACAAGCGAAGCCGACATGCTCAAAGGCTATGATCAAATATTTACAGCCTTGGCAGCTTTTCCAACGGTCGCAGCCGATCTGCCAGATTTTATGTGGGGTACACAGCAACGAAACACCGAGCAAGTAAACATCGGCATCCGTGCTTTAGCAAAAAAACATGGGGTCCAGATTGCGCCGCTGCACGCGGCCACCAAGACCCACATGTGGAGTTGGAATGAGTATGCCGCTGATGGTTTCCACCCCAACGACGCCGGGCATAAAACCTGGGCCGCTCCGTTCCTGCAAACTATTAATCAACAGCGCATAGGACAGTGATGTATGGCATAATCAGTGCATGCAACTGCATCGATCCAAAGACCAGCCCGAGTGGAATGGCCTAAGTGCCGATAATCAGAACAGCTGGCAGCGGTCAGCCCAGCGCACTAATGGCGTAGTTACGCCCGGCAATATTATCACCGTCATAGGCTTCACAACCGCCCTGGCTGGCATAGTAGCAATTACTAAAGAACATTACTGGTACGGATTTGTGGGACTCTTAACAGGCCGACTATTAGATATTGCCGATGGTTGGGCGGCAGACTTTACCAGCACTAAAAGCCCGTTAGGTGAAGCCCTCGACGCTAGCGTTGATAAGCTCATAACTTTGTTAACACTGATTGTGCTCGGAGTTACGCACACAGCGCCCGCTTGGATTATAGTTGGCATACTATTGCCGCACTTACTCATTAGTCTTTTGGCTGGGCAGGCTGTCTTAAAAGGGAAGCGGTTGCACCCATCGCGCTATGGAAAACTCAGTATGGCCGCTGCCTGGGCTTCACTGGTCGGTTTTGTGGCTACTCGCGCGGCCAATGCTAATCTATATCTGAATGGCATTAGCTACATATTAGGATTTATATCAATCGTCTTAGCGGTCATTGCACTCGCTGGTTACTTACAGTCATCAAAATCTAAATAGGTCGTTTTTTCAGGCCAACCTGCCAGCCAATATAACTGGCTAATAAATGAACGGTAAACCATATAGCCACCATCCATAGGTAGGCGCTAAAATGCAGCCGTACAAAGAGTAGGGAAACGAGTATGCCGCCTATAACATAGTCGAGCTGGTCAAATGGCGCCCAACTGCGGCCGGGACGGATGCCGCGAAGGCGCTTGAAAAAGCTCTCTATGGCGTCGGCGCCGAGCGCTCCCAAACCAAACAGCGGACCTAAGATTAGCGTCGGTAAGTGGGCGTAGTCCACGCCATGTCCTACCGCATGGTCCCAGCCGGTATGAGCGACGGATATTTTTTGCAGCCACAGTATAATCGTAGCCACGATAATTCCTGTTAACAGCCCGCGCCAGGTTTTATTGGCACCGAAAATTTCTTTACCCCTGTAAGTTCTACCAAAATCGAGCGGCGTATTCCAGCGCCTAAAATAGGGAACCGTAGCGCTAAATATCGGTGCGGCGTTGGCAAAAGCCGCGGGTAGCAACAGCCAGAAAGCAATTTGAATATCTTGTATCACTAGCTCTCATTATACGTACATCAGTGTATTTTGTTACTGTCGCCATAAGGGTAAGCGCTTTTATATATTGTGCTAGGGGACTATGCTAAGAGGAGCGATGTATGGGCTGGCTAGCGCCTTCCTCCGTACGGGCTTATTTACAGCTTAGAGACAGTACACTCACTGAGAGTTGAGCGGGTAAATGAGGTGTTCGTCATTTACCTTCGCAACGTTCACGTCCCTACTAACCTCAAATAATTCTAATCCATTGTCTTCGTATGGACGCAGTAGGGCCTCTAGGGCACCTCGGTCATTATCATTCGAGGGCGAAAGCCAGGCAGCTTCGTCTTCTTGGTGCAGTATCACCGGCATACGATTGTGTACGCCCGACATTTCCTTATTTGGCTCGGTTGTCATGATGCTGTATGTCTTTAATTCCCGACCTTCGTCGTCTTTCCAGGTGTTCCAAATGCCCGCAAACGAAAATAGTTCCTCGTCCTTAGGGTGAATAAAAAACGGTTGCTTGCCATCGGCCTGCTGTTTCCACTCGTAAAAACCGGTCGCGGGAATTAGTATCCGCTGGGTCGACGTTAACTTCTTCCAAGACCAAAAAGCCTTATCGGCGCGGGTGTTAAATACGTCTTTTACTTTACCGGGTCCAATAAAGCGGGGGATACCCCAGCGCATCAGTTCGATTTTGTTAGCGCCCTCGTGGTCAATAACCACCGGCATGGTCTGGGTAGGAGCCACGTTGTAACTGGGTTTAATACTCTTTAGCACTTCGGTAACGGCGTAGCGCTGGGCTAACTGGTCGACTTTACTGAGCGTATATCTACCACACATAAAAACCATTATAAACGCAGGGAGAAATTTGTATGTATGAAAACATTAACGAGCAGGTTTCAGTGGCCGTCATTTTCAGTAAGGGCTCACACAAGGTCAGGCCGTTTAAGGTGCGCTGGAATAACCGTGATTTTGAAATTACGGCCGTCGACTACCAATACAAGTACAAAGAAGGGCAGTCACTAATCCACGTCTTTTCAGTCACCGACGGTATTAGCTACTTCGAGCTCCAGTACGACTCGGCCAATCTTAAATGGATACTCGGGAGGATTAGCGACGGTGAAGCCCACTAAAAATCCCTGGATTGAAATGCCCATCAACGACGCCACGCCGCTGATTATGTTTGTCGACATGAATAGCTGCTTCGCCACCATGGAGCAGCAAGCCAACCGGCTATTACGTGGTCGGCCGGTAGGGGTAGCGGCCTACGCCGCGCCGTATGGATGTGTTATCTCACCCTCGTACGAGGCCAAGGCTCAGGGGGTCAAAACCGGGATGCGGGTGTATGAAGCCCGAGAACTGTGCCCCGACATTGTCATTATTCAGTCGCACCCGACACTCTACCGCGACGCCCACCTGCGCTTTAAGCGCATCTTCGAGAGCTATACCGACAAAGTTACCCCCAAATCTATCGATGAAGCAGTTATCGACTTCAGGGGCGC
>JACMNI010000017.1 GCA_014378615.1 Candidatus Saccharimonadota bacterium
GACTTGTTAGGACGAACGTCTGACACGGAGAAGGTATTACTACTTGCTTGCGATAATTGTAGCATAATTTTTATGTTTTGTCAGTACCGATAGTCAATGCGCTTACGCCTTTACCCGGTTATACTGTTGCAATGGCACGTAATCATAACACCGCCCCAAAGGTAATTGTCACCCTCGTTATAATAGGGATGACGGCCATATTAGCTTACGAGCAAGCTAGTCACGAAGCTACCGCGCCACAAAATAAAATACCAGTACCGCAAATCTCGGCTTTGCCGGTGCCGCAGTTGCCGGGGGCTAAATGCCATATGCGTGGGTTATTACCCGATCCAGTGTGTACGCCAGGTTCAATCGATCCAACGGTGACCGATGAGAATGTTTCTACGACCATCTGTAAAAGTGGTTACACTGCAACTATACGACCGTCCAGCAGCTATACAAACAAACTCAAACGCCAGCAGATGATCGAATACGGCTTTACCGACAGCCTCAGCAACCACGAAGAAGATCATTTAATATCGTTGCAACTTGGTGGGGCCGCAGCTGATCCGACCAACCTCTGGCCGCAACCCGACGCCTCGCCGAACCCCAAAGATAAAATTGAAACCAACTTACGCGTCGCCGTGTGTGCTGGCCGCATTAGTTTGAGTGAGGCCCAACAACGTATAGCCACCGACTGGACGACCGCCGCCAACGGATTAATGGTCAACCGTTAAAAAGTCTTAAAGATGTACGGTTTTCTGATCGTCAACGAGCCTCGCGCCTGTTTAGTCACCGTTTTAATAAGATGGGTATGTTGGTGAGCGACCGAGCGCTGACCACTGCCAACGCCTCGGGCATAGACGTTATAGCCTTTCGATTCGTACTTAGACACTATATTCATGTGATCTAATTTCTCTGCTTTAGTCAGTTCAGCCAAGCTCAGTACGTGCCGCTTTGGTACCACAAGTAAATGATCGATAACCCGGCGCAGCTCCCACACATCGTATTTAACTCGATTGGGTACCACCAGATGAAATTCAGTCTCTTCGGTTATTTTTTCTAATCTTAAGTTTTCACAAAAGGGGCACCCAGTTGGTTTTGGAAAACTGGAAAGCCGTTTTTTAGTTTTTTGATAATGGAACATCGTTTCAGTATGCCAGAAGCGCACGGATTTGAAAAAAGTTATTGTATGCCCTACCATGGGAGTATTGGTTAAAGCCGGATACGAGCGCTGTACACATCAGCGCTTTTTGTTTGGTAAATAATTAGAATTTAATGAAAAGGAGTTACGTCATTTATACATTCGCTATTACGGAGATCGGTCAAACCATTACGAACGCTCTGGGTCAGATGGCCAATGGCTTTTTGAACGCTAAATCGTTGGCGGTCTTGATTGTTTCGGTTGCGGTAGCCCTTATTCTGGGTCGGCTTGTGGCAGCTGTATTACGCCGGCTGGTAACCCTAATCGGTAAGCAAGCCGATAAAAGTCCAGATTTAGGCACTGTTAACCGCTTGCGTCGCTATGAGACGTTCATAGTGCTGAGTATAGCCGTACTAAGAACCACGCTGGTGCTCGTGGCCTTCTATTTCTGGTGGCTCTATGTGCACCCTAGCGGCCGACCAACGGCGATTATTGGAGCCAGTGCGCTGGCAGTAGTGGTGGTCAGCGGCGCTTTGAGCCCAGTGCTGCGAGATATTGCTGCGGGAAGCGTTATGATGGCCGAGCAATGGTATGGCGTGGGCGACCACGTCCGGCTTGAGCCTTTTGGCGACCTGCAAGGCGTCGTCGAACGAGTGACGCTGCGATCAACGCGTATCAGGGGCTTGAACGGCGAGGTAGTCTGGGTTGGTAATCAACACATTATGGGGGTGCGCTTGGCGCCGCGTGGGATTAGAACTATCGCCCTTGAGTTATTTGTGACCGATCTAGCGGCCGGCGAGAAGATGATCGAAAAGACTAATAAGCGCTTACCGATTGGCCCATTGTTAGTCACGACACCGCTGCAGATAATATCCGGTGAAGAGGTCGGTGAAAACTTGTGGCAGATTACTGCCATCGGCGAAACCGCGCCCGGTCGCGAATGGCTAATTGAAACGTCGGCTGTTGAGCTTATGAAATTGATGGACGAAAAGAGTAAAAATCCAATCATTGCCCATGGGCCGTTGGCTCGCTATGCCGATAGCGATGCCGAGCGACGCTTTAGCCGGACGATTCATAATGCCCGCAAACGCCCGACACCCAAGAAACGGCCCAGCGTAAAAGTTGTAACTGCTAAGAAAAACTAAGATCGAACAACAACCGGTCGGTGGTGCAACTCTTGATGCAGCGCATAGCGCAGTGCTAAGAGCAAAACTAAATTGAGCGCAAAGCCCGGTATAGCTTCAAACTGGATGCGTGAGAATATAAAGAACTGCGTTAAGAATAAGTTAATTAGGGTAGCACGGCGGAACTGCTCAAAGGCTTCAGCTCTCGACCACCGTAATTTAATGGCGCCCATGATGGCGTAACCGGCTACTACTACCGATGATATCAGCTGGCCAATGATCAGCTCTTGACCGTAGTTATTATTGCCCTTAAAGAACTCCTGCACTGTATCGAAATTATTGATAATACTGCCAAGAACCAGTAGAAGAAAGATGGCGGCCTCAGTAATAAATAACAAGCCTATAAACTGACTAGAATTACGTCGGCGCCAAAAACGCACGTAGCCATGATCTAAACGAGTTATGAATTTTCTAATTAAGCGAGGCAGCGGCGCTGGTACTGTATCGAGGCGTTCGACTAAACTTTGTAACTCCTGAGTAATAATGCTCGACTGATCGGCTTTATCGAGCAGCATTTTGATATTCCGCTTTTCGCGGTGATCCATGTCGCCGCGCACGGCTTCTTCGAGCTGCATCATGGCGTTGAGCTGATATTCAACGCTCGACAGTTTAGTCGTCTTACTTAAAAAGTTAAACAATAGATACAGTGAGATAAATATAGCGTAAATAATACCAATTGTCGGACGAAAGAAGTAATTATTGTCGCTAGTTACAAATTTACCCAGCTCGTCTATGAAAACGCCAAAGCCGATGCCTCCTAGTAGAGCCGCCAACCGTTCGGTGCGACGTCCTAAAAAGGACAGGTCAACTACTAAAGCCGCTAACATAAACAGACCACCAAATAATACATGGGCAATATGTAAACTTCCTGAGCCAACCTGCGGGTAGCCGGTGAGGTATAGGTAGAACCGTACGCCTAGCAGGCTGGTGACGGCGGAGACGAGAAATAATTCTAAATTGTCGCGGGCATCAATGTTCCGGTAAAAGACGGGGCTTTTCATAGCCTCAGTATAGCGTAGTTAGCTATTTTTGGCGCTTGCGCTTGTTGGGGTCGAGTTCGCGCTTGCGGAGACGTAAGTTCTTGGGAGTAACTTCTAAGAGTTCGTCGTTTTCCAGGAAGTCTAGGCACTGCTCGAGGCTAAAGATTGTTGGTGGTACTAACTGTACAACACCATCACTAGAACTGGAGCGCATATTAGTAAGGTGCTTAGCCCGGCAAACATTCATTTCCATATCTTCTTGGCGGGTGTTAAGGCCGACAATCTGACCAGCGTAAACTTTTTCAGCGGGGTTAACGAAAGTCGTACCACGAGCTTCGACGCTCTGTAGAGCATACGGTGTGGTAACACCAGCTTCAAACGAGATAATCACACCGTTACGAAGTTGCTGTAGGGCGCTGCCCTCTTCTTCGTAACCGATAGTTAGGCTATTCATGACAATGGTGCCCTTAGTGTTGGTAAGTAAAATATTACGCATTCCTAATAAGGCTCGGGTTGGCATTTCATATACCAGTTTGGTAACGCCCTTAGGGCTTGCAAACTGTTCTTTAAGGGTAGCGCGGCGCTGACCGAGTTCCATTTGGACGGAACCGACATGCTCGGCTGGAACTTCTATAAGGACTTCTTCGATTGGCTCCATGGTCTTACCGTTTTCTTCTTTGGTAACAACTTGCGGACGACCAACTTCGAATTCGTAGCCTTCGCGGCGCATGGTTTCAATAAGGACACCAAGGTGCAGTTCGCCACGTCCAGAAACGGTAAAGCCGATGCCGTCGGCGGGCTCAACCTTGAGGCCAACATTGGTCTCTAATTCTTTATCTAAGCGGTCGGCGATCTGGCGCGAGGTACTGAATTCACCTTCCTGGCCCTTAAAGGGACTGGTGTTTGGTCCAAGATAAATCCGGAGGGTCGGCGCTTCGACTTCAATCACCGGCAAAGCTTCTGGTTCATTGGCGTCGGCAATAGTTTCACCAATTTGGGCGCTAGTTATGCCGGTAAGCTGCACAATATCGCCTGCGACACCACCGGGAACTTCACTCTTTGAAACACCATGGCTCATAAATATGTTGTCTACTTTAAATTTGGCGAATGAGCCATCTTTTTTGCAAAGCGTAACTGGGTCGCCCGTTTTGACGGTACCGCGGGTGATACGGCCAATGGCATACTTGCCTTTGAATGTATCGTGAGCCAATGCCGTGACCAACATTTGGAATGGCTTATCGAGTTCGATAGTAGGGGCCGGGACTTTTTCTATAATGGCGTCGAAGACGGTTTCTAAGTCACCGGGTAGTTCGGCGTCTTCCGGTACAGAAGTCCAAGCCTTGCCGGCGCGGCCAATGGCATAATAAACCGGGTAGTGTAATTGGTCTTCATGAACGGCCAGCTCTAAGAATAGATCGGCTAATTCGTTTTCGACTTCGGCTATACGGCGGCCGGGCTTATCGATTTTGTTGATAATAACGATGGGGCGAAGTTCGGCAGCCAGGGCTTTACCAAGTACGAATTTAGTCTGGGGCATCGGGCCCTCTTGGGCGTCAACGATCAGGAGGCAGCCGTCGGCCATATTAAGCGTTCGCTCAACTTCACCAGAAAAGTCGGCGTGCCCCGGGGTATCAATAATATTAATCCGGTAATCATTGTGTTGCACGGCCGTAATCTTAGCGGTAATAGTAATTCCCCGCTCTTTTTCTTGGTCGCCGCTGTCCATAATAAGATCCTGACTCATCTCGGCCTGATTATCGCGGAAGGTTTGCGACTGCTTTAGTAATCCGTCGACGAGCGTCGTTTTACCGTGGTCGACGTGGGCAATAATAGCGATATTACGAATCTTGGTAGGGTCTTGCAGTGTGGCCATGAGGTATTTCCTTATTATAGTAAAGCCCGCTCATTAACTGAGCGGGCGATGGTTTCTATTTACTGACAAATGTAATGGCGTGTCCGACTTTACCAGCACGACCGGCGCGGCCGATACGGTGGGTGTAGTCTTGATACGTCTGCGGCATGGAGTAGTTAACAACGTGGGTGATGTCTGAGACGTCAATGCCACGAGCAGCAACGTCAGTCGCTACTAAGACGGTCGTCTTACTAGCTTTAAAGTTGTCTAAAGCGCGAATACGCTGGCCCTGGCTCTTACCACCGTGAATGGTGTCGGCTTTGGAGCCACGTATTACTAATTCCTGTCCGAGGCGTTCAACGCTGCGCTGGGTTTCGTCGAAGACGATTACCTTAGAAACGGCTGGGTCGAGTAAGATGTCATGTAACTTAGCCATCTTTTCACTGGTGCCGCCGTAATAAACGACATCCTGGTTAACGTGGTCGGAACTTTCGCCCGTCTTAACCGAAACAGTTTCTGGGTCGGTTGCAAAGGTGCGAATCAGGCCTTGCACGCGTGGGTCCATCGTAGCCGAGAAGAAGAACGACTGGCGCTCTGGAGCTAGCTCACGGAGCAGTTCGGTAACATCGGCGACAAAGCCCATGTCTAGCATGCGGTCAACTTCATCAAGGACTACCATGTTTACATCGTGTAACTTAAGCGTACCGCGCTCCAGGTGATCTTTGATACGACCAGGCGTACCAATAACGATACGAGGGTTAGCTCGGAGGTCACGAAGTTGAGGGCCCATGCCGGATCCACCGATTAGGATAGCGCCAGTTAGGCCACTGCCCTTGGCAATACTGCGGCATTCTTCTTCGATCTGCTGTGCGAGTTCACGCGTTGGAGCAACAATTAAAGCGCGAGATTTTGGCTCGTGAATAAGACGCTGCATAACAGGTAGTGCAAAAGCTGCTGTCTTACCGGTGCCAGTGTTGGCAATACCAATGACGTCACGTCCGGCTAGACCAAGTGGAATGGTTTGATCCTGGATAGGTGAAGGTATGGAATAGCCCTTAGCAATCAGATTGTTCTTTAGTACTTCGTCGACGGCAAAGTCTTCGAACTTGTGGTTTGGGGCATAGTCAGCGGCTTGGGTTGGCGTGGCCACGCGAACAAGTCGGCTGGGGTCGATGTAGTCGCCGCGGCGTTTGCCACCGGATCGTCCACCGCCACCACCGCCGCCGGAACGGCGACCGCCTACGTTGCGCTTAGCTGATGAATATACAGAATATTTGTATGAGGGCATAAAAAAATGAATCCTTGGTTTAATTAGTTAAATATTGATAGCTCGATTGCTACATAATGAAAATCGAGTAAATCTATCTTTTACCAACTAACAAACCCGGATTCATTTAGAACAATACCTCTATAGTAGCAGGATATGGCAGCCATGTCAACGGATATGCTAAAGCTTATATGGCGCCCATATCCTGGTTATCGTCGATCGCAGCAGTTCGAATACTAACTAGTCGTATACTTAATGATATATGGAGAATGGAAATGACAACCGGCCGCTCCCCGAGCGCATGCGCCCACAGACGCTTGATGACGTTATTGGACAGCTGCACGTCGTAGGCGACGGCAAAATTGTACGGGAGATAATTGCCAGTAAAACCCCTACTAGCCTAATACTTTGGGGCCCACCAGGAAGTGGCAAAACCACACTTGCCCGCATTATTGCCCAAGCGACCGAGGCCGAGTTTATTGAGCTCAGTGCCGTTACTTCGGGCAAGGCCGATGTCGTGAAGGTAATCGATCGCGCTGAGCAGAACAAACGCCTTGGCATGCAAACTATATTATTTGTCGATGAGATTCATCGCTTCAATAAAGCCCAGCAAGACGCTTTCTTACCGCATGTTGAAGCAGGCACAATAAGCCTGATTGGGGCTACTACTGAGAATCCAAGTTTTGAGGTTATCAATCCGCTACTTAGCCGGGCGCGTGTGATCGTGTTGGAGCCGCTGGACCAAGCCGCTATCTCCACAATAATCAGCCGTGCTGCCAAGCAGTTACATCTAAGCGCCAAACGGCTACCAGCCAAGAGTATCGACTTATTAGCAGCCCTGTCAGGCGGCGACGCGCGCGTTGCACTGGGTAGCCTGGAGCTGGCGTTGCAGTTATCGGCTGGTAAGCCAATAACTCCGGCTGTTATAGAAACTGCGGCTGGTACTAAACTGCCGGGTTATGATAAAAAAGGCGAAACCCACTACAACGTCATCAGTGCCTTTATAAAAAGCATGCGTGGCTCCGATGCAACAGCCGCGTTGTATTACTTGGCCCGCATGTTACAAGCCGGTGAAGATCCGAAATTTATCGCCCGACGCATGGTCATATTTGCCTCCGAAGATATTGGCCTAGCGGCTCCCGCAGCCCTTAATTTGGCTGTATCGACATTTTTAGCCGTCGAGCGCATTGGACTACCAGAAGCTAATTACAATCTATATCACTGTGCGGCAGTATTAGCCAAAGCCCAAAAATCACGTGCAGTAGCCGATGCAATGCACGCCGCCCAAGCCGCCGCTAAGGACTATCCAGATTTACCAGTACCGCTCGGTATTCGTAATGCGCCAACAAAACTCATGAAAGATTTAGGCTATGGCAAAGGCGCTAAATGGGAAGCCAATTATAAACACCCAGCTGGCTTTTTACCGCCTGAACTGGGTGCTATAGACTTCTTTACTGAATAGGTATTACAGTAGTGAATCAAGATCTTTGTCGAGTGCATCGGGATTGACGCCACTCTCGACTGGAGTCGCGTCCAAGGCTGCCGAAGCCTGCTGCAATTCAACCGAAGTCTGAATCTTGGCTGGGACTTTTGACTTGTTCAGGACCGATGAGGTATCTGCTAATGACGTTTTGTTCTCACCCATGACTCTGACGGCGCCAAAGGTTACTACACCGACCACGACGATGGCTAACAGTACGACTACAAATCCAAAACCCTGTTGACCTAGTTGGTTATTAGTTTTCATTAGTTTGCACTTTCTGTTGGCTTAATTTCGGTTTCATTTTCAGTGGTTGTGCTGGCACTATCCTTTTTGGCATCGCGTAGGCTCTTCACGACGGCTTTAACAGCTTGCTTGTAGGCTTTTAGGTCAGTGCGAGCATTTGATGCCGTTACCTTAAAGGTTGCAACATCAGTGGCAACAGTTTTATTAGTACAATCGACCGTCGGTTTAGCGTCTGCTAAAGCGGTAACTGAAGCTAAGGATTTAACCTGGGCTGCATCGGCAGTGGTTTTCAGAGCATCATAACCAATTGGGTTTAAGCCACTGCTGAGTTGATACGCTTTGGCTTTGGCGTAAATGTCGTCAATGCGGGTTTGGTAGGCCTTACCGTTACGGGCAATGGTCGTAAACTTGGTTTCTAAGCCTGACTTGCGAGTTTCGCAAACCTTTTCGCGTTCGCCATCGCTCTTTTTGGATTTGTGTTCGGCACGGAGGGCTTTGACCATCTTGTCGCCGCGAGTGCGGTCGGAGTCGTGCTCGCCGGTTTCGTTGACTCCTTGTTCACTCGTCTCACTGGTGGCATGCATCTCGGTCGACTCTACCTCGGCAACGCGTACTCTAGTTGAATCGGAGCCAGATCCGCTGCCAGATCCACTTGAGGTACCGCCGCCACTTGTTTCGGTAGTTGCTGTAGAAGTAGACGTAGTACCGCTGGTTGCAGTTTCGGTTTCACCGCTACCGCGCGACGCTAAGGCTACGGCCGGTGATCCGGCTACCACTAATATCGCTAGGGCAGCGGCCGGCAAGAACGCTTGAGACTTTTGTAAAATTGATCGCATATTTATTTCCTTTATTACTCCTCTTATGGTAAACCTACTGCAGAAAAATGCAAGTAGGCTTAAGCGGCATGGACTTGTTCCCAGGGAAGATCGGCTTTGCCGAAGTGACCGTAGGCACTCGTTTGGCTATATATGGGTCGTCTAAGGTCTAACTTAGTTATGATGCCGTTTACGCTCGTGTCTATTAATTTGTCTTTGAAAGCATGCAGTTCGGTGTCGCTGACCGTGGCCGTACCAAAGGTTTCAATGGTTTGCATGAGCGGCAGCGGCTGGCCAATTACATAGGCGAGTCCGACTTCGCACTTGGTTGCCAGTCCGGCGGCTACAATATTTTTAGCTATAAAGCGCGCGGCGTAGGCGCCGCTACGGTCGACTTTACTAGGATCCTTGCCACTGAAAGCTCCACCACCAACTCGAGCATAGCCGCCATAGGTGTCAACGACGATCTTGCGGCCCGTCAGCCCAGCGTCACTTTCGGGCCCAGGAATATGCCACAAACCGGTGCCGTTTATAATAATGTCGTCATCAGCGGGCAGAGCAAATTCGTAGTCGACTAAAACTGGCTTTACAACTGATTCCAATAAATCGGCTCGAACCTGCTCAGCGCTCGTTGCCTCGTCATGCGCCACAGCCGCTACCAGTTTTTCGACCGCCACTGGCTTGTCATTCTCGTAGCGAACGGTTACTTGGGCTTTACCGTCAGGGCGCAACCAAGCTAATTCCCCGCTCTCGCGGACGGCGTCAATTTTGCGGGTTAAGGCGTGGGCTAGAGCGATAGGCAGCGGCATAAGTTCAGGCGTTTCATTGCAGGCGTAGCCAAACATCATACCTTGGTCGCCAGCACCATCGGCGTCAACGCCAATCGCAATTTCTGGTGACTGGCGGTGTACATCATTACTAAACTCAGATTCACCGCTGAAGCCCCAGACCGGGTTGGTGTAGCCTAGTTCGGCCACCTTAGCGCGGACAATTTTTTCGAAATTCAAGTCGGCGGTAGTTTTTATCTCGCCAAAGAGGGCAATTTTATTTGCTCCAGCCACAGTTTCTATACCAGTACGCGCGTGCGGATCCTGCGCTAAAGCAGCATCTAAAATAGCATCGCTAATGGCGTCACAGATCTTATCCGGGTGGCCGGCGCACACTGATTCGCTAGTAAAAAGTCTTGTTGTTATTGGGTCTGACATAAAAATATCCTTCCCCCGTGTTGCCCGGGAAAGGATAAGAGTAAACTCAAATATCTTTCCCGAATTTCGGGACTAGATGGAGCACCACGCATTACTGCAGGTTGCCGGTGGGTCATAAAGCTAGATCTCTCGCCACACTCTGTATATTTAAATTGTTAAAGCTTTTAAATAGTATCAGTGCATCCAAATTTGCACAAGCTGTGGTCTGATATACTGAAGTAAATACCAAAACATACATATGGATCACACAATATTTTACCAATTAAGTTTAGTTATGGCCGTTGCCGCCGGACTGTTACTTGTAGCCAAACTTCTGCGACAGCCGGCTGTCATTGCCTATATAGTCGCGGGCTTTGTCGTTGGACCGTCGTTGTTGAACAGCATATCGGATCGGGCTGCGTTTGACTCGTTTAGCGAGATAGGCATTGCTTTACTGCTGTTCATTATCGGACTCGGCCTCAACGTTGGCATCGTAAAAACCACTGGAAAGCCGGCTCTACTAAGCTTTTTAGGTATCGTTGCTGGCGTCGGCGCCCTTGGATATGGCGCTGCCAATTTACTTGGTTCGACTAATACTGAGAGTCTGATTATTGCAACCTGCCTGCTGTTTTCAAGTACCATTGTGGTCATCAAAGCCATTAGCGATAAAAAAGAGCAGTCGCGGTTATACGCCAAGATCGCCATCGGCGTCTTGCTGGCCGAAGACCTGGCAGCCACAATTGCCCTTATAGTAGTGGCAGCTGCGGGTAGCGGTAATGCTGGAGGCGACCTGACCTCGCTGATTCTTAAAGGGCTTTGGCTCGGCTCAATTCTAGTGTTAGTGGGTGGTTATATTATGCCCAAACTCGGCAAGCTCTTCGCTAGCAGCCAAGAGCTGTTATACGTGTTCGCCATTGCCTGGGCTTTTGGGGTCGCCAGCATATTCAGCAAAGCCGGCTTTTCCATAGAAGTGGGCGCGTTGTTCGCTGGTGTCACGCTAGCGTCCCTGCCCTATGTGCAAGCCATAGAATCACGGCTCAAGCCATTACGAGACTTCTTTATCGTCCTGTTCTTTATTAAGCTCGGTGAGAGTCTGGTCATTTCAAACGTGACCCAAGCCATACTGCCCACCCTTGTGTTCACCGCCATCGTTTTGCTAGCCAAGCCACTAATTCGAATGGTCAGTTTGGGCCTACTTGGCTACACCAAACAAACAAGTTTTAAAACGTCACTCCATTTATCACAACTTAGTGAGTTCTCCATAATTTTGATAATCCTGGCCGCACAAAAAAATTTGGTAAGCCAAAACACCGTTACCGCCCTCACCCTAACTGCTCTTATAACTATCGCCGTTTCAGCCTACTTAATGAAGTACGACGATGCCTTATATTTACGTTTCAAAAATGGCCTCAGTATTTTCGAGCGTACTGATACTAAGCGAGAGATCAAGCAGATGAGCCATTATCCACTCGTATTGCTCGGCTATCACAATAGCGGCTATACATTCGTGAAGACCTTCCGCGAGATGAAGAAGCGCTACGTAGTCATAGACTACAATCCTGACGTTGTAGAGTCATTGGAAAACCAACACATCAACCATATATATGGCGACGCAACGGATACTGAGCTGTTAGACGAGATCAATGTCCGCAATGCCGAGTTAATTATCAGTACTATTAATAATCCTTCAACCAACCGCTTCCTAGCCCGGCACATCACCGACGCCAATGAAGAGGCCATCTTTATTTGTCACGCCACCACTCTCGATGATGCCGGCGCCCTCTATGAAGCGGGTGCCTCGTATGTACTACTGCCGAA
>JACMNI010000018.1 GCA_014378615.1 Candidatus Saccharimonadota bacterium
ATCAGCTGAATGACCGGGCCAACGTACTCTTGTGGCACAACAATTTCGCCCTTAATCCACGGCTCTTTGATGTTTTCAATCCGAGCCGGGTCTGGTAAGTCGGCGGCGCTTTTAATATCCAGCTCGTCACCATTTAATAATTTAACCTGATAATCGGTAGAAGGATTAGTGACTACTAGCTCCAGATTGTATTCGCGCTCTAGTCGCTCTCGAATGATATCCATGTGAAGCAGACCCAAGAAGCCAATTCGGACGCCAAAGCCAAGCACCGGGGAGTTTTCTGGGGCAAACTGTAAGGCCGAGTCACTGAGACTCAGTTTCTCAATGGCGTCTTTGAGCTCTTGGTAGAATTCGTTGCTCTCTGGGAAGAAGCCGGCATACACAAACGGCTGAACGTTACGGTAGCCGGGTAACGGTTCAACCGCCGGATTGGAGCTAAGCGTGACGGTATCGCCAACTTTGGCATCGCGCGTCGTCTTTAGGTTTGTCACAATGTAGCCAATTTCGCCGTCACCGAGTTTGGTGCCGGCCGTCATGCCAGGTTTCAAAGCACCGACTTCCAGTGCAATCCCGGGAGCGCTCGTGGCCATCATTTTAATTTGGGCGTTCTTGGAAATTTCGCCTTCAAAAACGCGGACATATAAAATAACGCCGCGGTAGTCATCGTAATAGCTGTCGAAAATAAGCGCCCGGGTTTGGCCGGTATGCTTCGAGTTACCACGAATGGACGTTGCCGGATTGGGAATATCGGCAATGACTCGCTCTAGAACCGACTCTATACCGATGCCGGTTTTAGCGGAAATCTGTAATATATCTTCGAATTTGCAGCCGAGCAAACTAACAATCTCGGCACCGACCCGTTGCACATCGGCCGCCGGCAGATCAATTTTATTTAATACCGGAATGATTGTCAGGTCGGCGGCCAGCGCTAGGTAGACGTTAGCCAGCGTTTGAGCTTGAATGCCCTGAGAGGCGTCTACTACCAGCAAAGCGCCCTCACAGGCTTCTAAACTACGCGAGACCTCGTAACTAAAGTCGACGTGCCCAGGAGTATCGATAAGATTTAGCTGATAGCCTTGATAATCCATGCGGACCGGAGCTAATTTAATAGTTATACCCTTTTCGCGCTCTAAATCCATGCGGTCGAGCATCTGGGCCTTCATATCGCGTTTAAGCACCGTGCCAGTCAGCTCCAGCAGGCGATCGGCTAGGGTCGATTTGCCGTGATCAATGTGCGCAATTATACAAAAATTACGTATTTTACTCTGTTCCATGTCCGCCTATTATAACCTAAGTTAGCCCGGGGGCAGTTAGTTGATGCGTAATGGCTTCAAAACTAGCTGGCGCAGGCGCCTAAAAATTGGCTTAACTTCTTCTAGGCCAAATAATGCCGAAATAAGCACGTGGGTTCCTATAATAGCTATGCTGATAGCGGCGAGCTTTGAACCAAGTACTAAGAAACCACGGTCATCCAAGCTTAGAGGGTAGAGCGTAACGGCAGTAAAGCCAGCCACAACACTAAAACCAGTAACAGAAATAATCCGCCAAATACCACTTAAGAATTCGCGGTCAAACAACTTGCGGTCACGGTATAACATTATGCTACCCAGCACAAAAACTTCTATGGTGGCGACCAGGGACTGGGCAATGGCCAAGCCTTCAACGTCATAGGCAGTGCTCCGCGCCAGGTTAACGGCCAAGAAAATATTGAGCCCAATAGTAAACACTGAAACCAAAAGCGGCGTCTTAGTATCTTTTTGCGCATAAAACCAGCGCGACATAATGGAATACAAAATACGGAAGAAGATGGCCGCTGTTAAGAAACCAAAGATGGCCGCAATCTGGGCGTTGCCTTGTGTAAAGATTAAACGGGCTAGATAACCACGAGCAAAGAAGCAGACCACCACAAGCGGTGCGCTGAGCCAAATCATAACCCGTAAAACCTTTAAAAAGTCGCGGCGAAATAGGTCTAGCCTCCCGCGGGCAATGTGCTGATTAAGCCGCGGGAAAGCCGCTGTCGAGATAGCAGTGCCAATTAGTAAAATAGGCGCCGTGCTTAGGACGTAGGCGTTGTTATAGTAGGTTATACTCCCCTGTCGCAGCGAACTGGCAATGTGTGTTTCCACAACGCTGTTGACTTGGTCTATACCCTGGTCGAGCGAACGAGCCGGCAGATTACGCAAAATCCCCCGAAATTCACCGCTTCGCCAATTGATTCGTGGCCTATAGTGGAAATTTAGTTTGTAGTTGCCAATGATAACAATAAGCAACTGCAGTACAGCGCCGACAGCCGCGCCAATCCCTAAGCCAACTAAGCCTAAACTGTCTTTGAAGACATATATACTGACTATGATCGACAAATTATAGAACAACGGTGCGATGGCGTAGAAGAAGAACCGGCCAAGCGTCTG
>JACMNI010000019.1 GCA_014378615.1 Candidatus Saccharimonadota bacterium
GCCACTTTTGTTCGCTTGCCGTAGCCGTACTTAGAAATCACAAAGACTGACGAGCCCTCTTCAACAATATCCATACCAATGACGTGGTCGCCAGGGCGTAAGCGGATACCGCGGACACCGCGTGAAACACGACCCATTGGGCGGGCATCCTTCTCGTGGAAGCGAATTGCCTGGCCTTGTGATGTCGAAATAACAACCTCATTGTCGCCAGATGTCATGCGAATCCATTTCAATTCATCGCCAGAATCGAGGTTGATAGCGATCAGACCAGAGGTGCGGACGTTTTGGTATTGTTCGAATGGTGTCTTCTTAACAACGCCACGCACCGTACACATTATCAAGTTCTGGGCATTGTTAGTCTTGGACACGTTAATCACACTGGTAACCGTTTCTTCGGGCTGCAGCTGCAATAAGTTCACAATCGCAACACCCTTAGCGTTCAAGCCAACGGCTGGAACTTCATAGGTCTTCATGCGGAAAACACGGCCCTTATTAGTAAAGAACAGTAGGAAGTCGTGAGTACTAGCGTTAACCACGTGCTCAATTACGTCCTCCTCACGAGTCGCCATGCCACGTCGGCCCTTGCCGCCTCTACCCTGCTTCTTATACTCGGCCAGTGGTGAGCGCTTGATGTAGTTAGCAGCGGTTAAGGTAACGGCCATCTGCTCGTCGGCAATCAGGTCTTCGTCACTCATCTTGCCGGGCTCACTATTCACGACCTTGGTACGGCGTTCGTCACCGTACTGCTTCTTAAGCTCAAGTAGTTCGGCACGGATGATCCTTAGGATCTTCTTCTCGTCGCCCAGGATGCCCTCTAGCTTGGCAATCAGCTTCAACAGCTCGGCAAGTTCGTTTTCAATCTTGGCGCGCTCTAGGCCCGCCAAAGTACGGAGTTGCATCGCTAAAATGGCCTTGGACTGGATTTCGCTGAGGTCAAACTTGACCATCAGGTTCTTACCGGCTTCATCAGTTGTCTGAGAAGCACGAATCGTAGCAATTACCTCATCAATGTGGTCCAAAGCTATCTTAAGGCCTTCCAAAATGTGAGCCCGTTCCTTAGCTTTACGAAGTTCAAACTCGGTGCGGCGACGAATAACGACGCGACGGTGCTTGATGTGCTCACTTAAGATGTCCTGCAGTCCAAGAATACGAGGTTGAATACCGTCTATTAGCGCCATCATGTTGAAGTGGAAGGTGCTCTGCAGCGGTGTCAGTTTGTACAATTGGTTTAGTAGCTTTTTAGGATAAGCGTCGCGCTTGAGGTCAACCACAATGCGGACGTTGCCACGAGCCGTTTCGTCGCGGAGGTCAGAGATGCCGGTCACCTTCTTAGTGTTAGCAAGTTCCGCTATCTTTAAGACGAGGGTTTCCTTGTTGAGGCCATATGGGATCTCGGTAATGACAATCTGGTGCTTACCTTTGGCGTTCTCGACAATTTCGGCGATACCACGAGTGACGACGCCACCACGACCGGTCGCATAGGCAGTTCGGATTGATTCTTTACCGTATATGATGCCGCCGGTTGGGAAATCAGGGCCCTTGATATGCACTAGCAGGTCGTCTAACGTCGCGTTGGGGTTATCAATTAAGGTCACTTCGGCATCAATTAGCTCGCTCAAGTTGTGCGGCGGAATATTGGTCGCCATTCCCACAGCAATACCGAGCTGACCGTTCAGCAACAGGTTAGGCAGACGGGCCGGCAGCACCGTTGGCTCCGTAGTCGTACCGTCATAGTTTTCGCGGAAATCGACGGTTTCTTTATCAATATCGGCCAGAGTTTCATCGGCTAAGCGGGCCATTTTGGCCTCGGTGTAACGCATGGCGGCCGGAGGATCGCCGTCCATGCTACCGAAGTTACCCTGCCCGTTTACGAGCATATAGCGCATTGCCCACGGCTGCGCCATACGAACCATGGCGTCATAAATACTAGAGTCGCCGTGCGGGTGATACTTACCCATAACGGCTCCAACGACGTTGGCGCTCTTACGGTGGCGAGCACCAGAACGCAGGCCCTCTTCGTTCATGGAGTATAAAATGCGGCGGTGAACGGGTTTCATACCATCCCGGACGTCAGGCAAGGCCCGATCAATGATAACGCTCATGCTATAACGCAAATAGCTGTCTTCCATGATGTTTTCTACGGTTCGGAGTTCAACCGAGCGTGAGTGACCGCTATCTAAGATGTCGGCGGCGTGTTCGACGCCGCGTCGGCGCTCTTCCATAGTGCCTTCAGAGGCCGGCGCTACGTGGTTCATCGGTCGATCGTTAGATCTCGCCTCCGACGTGCCGGCAGCTAGGTCGCCATTCGGGCTTAAGGCGTCGTTTATATCGTCGTTCATGTCTTCTGGTTTCAAAGTGTCATCATTCATGTTGTCTGGTTCCATAGTTAAATATCCAAATCTTTCACGAACTTGGCGTTGGCCTGAATAAAGTTCTTGCGGAGCTCAACTTCGGAACCCATTAGCTTATTAAAGATGCTGTCGGCGCGCTCGGCGTCGGCTACCTTAACCTGTACCAGTACCCGCTTCTCGGGGTTCATAGTGGTCTCAAACAGCTGATCAGCGTCCATTTCGCCAAGTCCTTTGTAACGCTTCTGCTCGACAAAGCCGGCCTGCTTAAGTCGGTCGTCTTCTTTGTTTACTTTGCCCTCTATTAGGCGCTTGGCAATTATCTCGTCGAGCACTTTCTCAAGTTCACTTTCGTCGTAGATAAAGATGCTCGATTTGCGGCCGGGCTTAACCAATTCGAACAGTGGTGGCTTGGCCAAGTACAGGTGACCGCCGTCGACGACTTCTTTCATGTAGCGGAAGAAGAAGGTCATCAGCAGCGTTGAAATGTGGCTACCATCGACATCGGCATCGGTCATGATAATGATGCGAGCGTAGCGTAAACCGCGAATATCGAACGATTCTTCAATACCCACACCGAGGGCTTTGATGAGGCTAACAATTTCGTTATTGGCCAACATTCTATCTAGTCGCGCGCGCTCAACGTTGAGAACTTTACCACGAAGCGGCAGGATGGCCTGGGTCTTGGAGTCGCGTCCGGACTTAGCCGAGCCGCCAGCCGAGTCACCCTCTACTAAGTAAATTTCGCAAACGTTGGGATCTTTGCTCTGGCAGTCAGCTAGCTTACCCGGCATACTGGCGCCGTCGAGTACGCCCTTACGCAAAATGGTCTCGCGGGCGGCGCGGGCGGCCTTACGGGCGCGGGCGGCTAGTAACGCCTTGCCGACTATCTTACGGGCCACCGCTGGGTGCTCTTCAAGGTAGTAATTAAAGTGTTCGTTCATGACCGTCTCGACCATGCCGCGCACTTCGGGGTTACCGAGCTTGTTCTTGGTCTGGCCCTCAAACTGCGGATCGGGCAATTTAACGAGAATAATACAGGTTATACCCTCGCGGGTGTCTTCACCGCTCAAGTTCTCTTCTTTTTCTTTCAGCAGTCCCTGTTTGCGGGCGTAGTCGTTAATAACGCGGGTTAATGCCGAGCGGAAGCCCGTAAGGTGGGTACCACCGTCGGGGTTGAGGACGTTGTTGGCAAAGGTTTTAATAGTTTCGGTGTAGCTATCGGTGTACTGGCAGGAAATTTCTACCTGGACATCTTTGACCATCTTATCAACGTAAAAAATGTCTTCATCGACGGCTTCGCGGCCAATATTGAGGTGCTTAACGTAGCTCTGGATGCCGCCTTCGAAGTAAAAGCCGTAGCGCTTGCCCGATTTTTCATCGTGGAGACTGGTGCGGATGCCCTTCGTCAGGTACGCAGCGTGGCGCAGGCGGTCGAGGATGGTGTCGTAGCTAAACTTCACGCTCTCAAAGATAGTATCGTCGGCGTAAAAAGTAATCTCGGTACCGGTGTTATTTTTGTCGGTCTTGCCGATAACCTTGAGGTCGTGCTGGGGCAAACCCTTGGCGTACTCTTGCTCAAAGATCTTACCTTCGCGGTAGACGCGGACAATCAGCTTATTTGATAAGGCGTTTACAACGCTGGAACCAACACCGTGGAGTCCACCGGAGACTTTGTAGCCGCCGTCACCGAACTTACCGCCGGCGTGTAACACCGTTAGAACTGTTTCGACGGTACTCTTGCCGGTTTTGGGGTGAATATCGGTCGGGATACCCCGGCCGTCGTCGGTTACTTTAATGCCGCCGTCGGCGAGCATGGTCACATTAACGGTGGTAGCATGACCCGCCAGAGCTTCGTCGATACCGTTGTCGACGATTTCCCAGACTAGGTGGTGCAGCCCCTCAAGGCCGGTGCCACCAATGTACATACCGGGTCGCTTACGAACCGGCTCCAAGCCCTCGAGCACCGTAATCTGGCTGGAACCATAATCTTCATTATTCTTCTTGGTGTTTTTAACTGGTTTTTTATCCGCCACTATTTGTATACCCTCTCAAAAGCTCGCTATGCAAGCCCCCCTGTTAAGAATTAATCCACTCCCAAATATTATAGACGATTTCCCCCCAGGCAACAACCATGAGTGATACCGGGCACAAGAGGAATGTATGTTTGTATTCCAGGGGGTCAGGCTTAGTGCAGCCGGACTGGGCGAATGCTCAGCCCGCGCGGGAACGCCCCCTGGGATGCAAATAGACATTCCTCCGCTGACACGTACTCACTTATGTGTGCAATATCACGCTTGTGGTTAATCGGCATTATGTGGTTAAATACGTCATGAATTGTATAAAAAAATAAAAACTAACAAAAAAGTAAAACCAACATGTTTGAAAAACTCTTGAGCGCCCTGCCCTACAACCCTAGTTTAGTGCAGCAACTAAGTTTCTATAGTAAGCGCATGAAGCGCGAGTCGGTCGTGCGCCGTACCGGCCTCATCTTTTTAGTCCTGGCCTTCTTTGTCCAGTTCTTTGCGTTCATGAGCCCGCCGCAGTCAACGGTCGCCTATTCTACCAACGATATGATCAATGGCGGTATCACCAGTCGCGCCGACGCCGTCAGCGCCTGTCAAAACGACACCAAGAGCTATGGCACTGTCTTACGTGACTTCGGTATTTCTTGTGCTGCCGTCGCCAGCGCTACTACTGTGTCATTAAGTTCTAAGGACTATAGCAACTCGCTCTATTCAATGGGCTGGATCCCGCAAGGCCAGACAATTAAGCGCACCGGCAAAGCCACCCAAGAAGTTGGACCACTTAATTTGGTCGGCGTGACCGCACCAAATACACTCTACGGTCGATTGCTGTCTAGCTTCGATACCTACGATCACTCCACCTACAAAGCCCTAAAAGTTGTTAGTTCAACCGGCAAGACCTACTTTATCCTCTACGATTGCGGTAACTTGGTCGCGATTGGTCAGCCGACCCCAATTCCGCCGTGCCAGTACAACCCGGAACTGTTGCCAGGTGACGAGAAGTGTTATCCGCCCTGCGCTTACAATCAGTCGGTACCGGCTACTAGCCCGCAGTGTTTCGAACCTTGCCCAATTCCTGGTAAGTCCAACTTGCCTAAGAACTCTCCCGAGTGTGTCGCCCCTTGCCCCTACAACAAGGCCCTGCCCGCCAACAGTCCCAAGTGTTTTGAACCCTGCAAGTACAATAAGGCCGTCCCGGCCAACAGCCCACAGTGTTACCCACCGTGTGAGTACAACCCTAGTCTGCCAAGCACCAGCCCGAGCTGTAAGCCCTGCGACAAAGCCGTCAGCAGCGTCGACGCCCTGGCCTGCATAGAGCGACACAAGACTGCAACCAACGTTACCCAGAAGATAGCTGACGCCAACAACACCAAAGCCAATGGCGGCGATGTCATTACCTATTCGCTAACCAGCCAGAATAATGGCAAAGCCGACATTAAAGATTTCATAGTTTTTGAAAACCTGAGTGATGTACTCGACTACGCTACAGTCACCGATGCCCACGGCGGCGTGCTCGACGGCAACGGTGCTATTAGCTGGCCCGCCGAGACCATCAAAGCCGGTGCGACCATTACTAAGCAAGTTACCGTTACCGTTAAGAACCCCGTACCAGTAACACCGGTTGGCACCAGCGACGGCGCTCACTTCGATAGTTTCATGACCAATGTCTACGGCGACACCGTAACCATCGAACTGCCGCAGCCGCCCGCCAAGGCCATTCAAACTGTCGCCGCGACCTTGCCCAACACCGGTCCTGGTACCACCATCGCCATCTTCGGCGCCGTGGTGATAATTGCCAGCTACTGTTTTGCCCGCACCCGCTTGCTCTACAGCGAAGCCCTGATAGCCGTACAAGACAACAATAGTGGAGGATTCTAAGATGATCGAACAAGGCCCTAAGTCACAAGAACAGGCATTGCCGCCAGGTGAAGTCGAAAAGCTGCTGGAAGCGCACACTGAGCGGTCTCCGGCCGAATTACAGGCCGAGGCCGCAGCGCAACGGGCATCGGTTGAAAAACAACAAGCCGTCGCCGAAGCCGCTCGCTCGGTGGCCGAAACGGTCGAACGCGACGATCCTCTAGCGAAACTGCAGGCCAGCGAGACGGCTGCCGCCGATAAGGCGCCTGTAGCCCCGCCTAATGCATTCTTACGTAAGCAAAGCCTAAAACAGGAGCTACAATCTATCCAGCGCAAAGAATCGGCCCCTAAACGAGCTCTGAGCAAGGTAGTGCACCAACCGGCCGTCCGCGTGGCATCCGATGTCGCTGCTAAAACTGTCAGCCGGCCCTCGGGCATGCTCGGCGGTGGTATTGTGGCCTTGTTTGGTAGCTGTGTCTATCTGTATTTGGCGTATCACATTGGATTTATCTATCAGCCGGCGGTATTTTTATTACTACTCGTTGTAGGCTTCGCTATCGGCGTTGGACTAGAGCTTGTTATCCGTCTCCTCAGCCGCTCTAAAGCAACCGTTTAAACAAGTGCTACTTAGCTAGTTGTAGCTTCGCTGGTCTGAATCATATTGCCATCGTGATCAATCAGGATGGTGTCGCCTTCCAATACTTTTGGTTCACCGTCTTTGGCTGCATCAGCGGCTGATGTATCGGCCTGCTTTAAAACATCGGCGACGCTCGCCAGTGATACTGGCTGTGTTGGGTGCTTGGCAGGAGTCAGCGGTATTGAAGTCGAGGTTGGAGCTGCCACTGGTTTCGGCGCTACGGCAGCTTTTTCTTTAAGCTGCGACCGCAGTTCGTTAGCTATTTTATCGACTTCGGTTTGCTCTAGTTCGTCGCTCGAAATGTTAGCGGTGCCGATCGGCGCGTTAATGCCCGGCGTTGGCGGCAAGGGCGGTACCGGGCTGAAATCGTGCGACTCGCGCTCGGGCACTGCAGGGGGCGTTGGCGGAAGGGGGGCGACAAATCCTCGAGCTCGACTAATTACGGGCTGAGGCGAGCTGTATGGAGGGCTGGCGGGTGCTAAAGGTGTTGACGGCGCTGCGATAATCGGGGCTGGAGCTGGAGCCGCGGTAGTCGTAGCTGGAGTCTGGCGCTTGCTGAGCCAATCATCTAGGAATGATCCGCCGGCCGCCGGTGGAGTCGTTGGGCGCGCGGCCGGTGCGGGAGCGCCGCCTGCAGCGGGTGTGGCAGCTCCAAATGGCGAAGCTGCCGGCGTGCCGCCAAAGGCACTGGCGCCACCGAAGGCCGGCTTAGGCGGCTCGGGAACCGTCATACGGGCAAAGATTTCTTTTTCGACCGTGGCTTTGGGTCGACCAAACTTAGCGGCTGACAACTGTTTAAGCGCATCTAGTAAACGGGGGTTCGGCGTACCGAGGGCCGGCAGCGTGGCCATACTGAACGGTTGCGTTGGCACACCGCCAATCAGGGTACGTACTACCGTGTTGTAGTTAGGAATTCGCAGCAAGTCATCGCTATCAAAAATCGGCTGGAAGTAGCGGCCTAGGCTTTCGACATCGTTCTGACCAATCCGGAACGAGACGATAGTACCGATATTACCAAAGACAGCATCGCGAATTTCTTCGGTCAGCTGGGTCGTAAACTGGTTGGCTACAATTAAGTTCAGGTGATACTTTCGGGCCTCGGACATAATGGTTGCGAAACTGTCGGTCGAGAAGTTCTGGAACTCATCGACGTAGAGACTAAAGTCGACGCGGTCATCTTCGGGAATATTGCTACGACTCATAGCGGCGGCCTGGAACTTCATCACGAAGATCATGCCGAGCAGCTTAGAGTTCAAGTCCCCTGTCCGGCCCTTGGACAGATTGACCAGCAAAATTTTCTTGTTATCCATAATATCGCGCAAGTCGAAGGCGCTCTTGGTCTGACCAATGATGTTGCGCATCATTTCGTTGCTCAAGAAGGCACCAAACTTACTGACGAACCAGGCCGTGACTTCCCCGGATTCGTTGGAACGTTGAGAGGCCGGGAACTGTTTAGTCCAGAAATCTAAGACCGGCTTGTCGGTCACATATTTAAGCTTTTCTTTCAGAAAGGCTGGGTCGCGGAATAATTGTGGAATATCTACGAAGGTACCACCGTTAGGGTCGGCCATGATGACAAGGGCGGCGTTACGGAACATATCCTCATAGCGCGGCCCCATGATGCCCTGGTGCTGGGGGTCATAAAGCTTGTAAAGCATGTTCAGAACTTCCTGGATCAAGAAGTCTTTTTGATCGGGCGTGTTGTATTCAAACAGATTGAGCCCCATCGGGAAGTCCATCTCGGCCGGGCTAAAGTAGATGACATCTTCGGTACGCTCTTTCGGCACCATCGACAATAATTTTTCGACGGTGTCACCGTGCGGGTCAACAAAGGCAAAGCCATTGCCCGATATCATGTCTTGTAGGGCTAAGTTTTCGAGATAGGTCGACTTACCGGTACCGGTCTGTCCTACGACGTACATGTGACGCTGGCGGTCACCAAGGCCCAGCCGGATGGCCTTTTTAGCACCACGGAAGACGTTATAGCCCATAAGTAGACCTTCGTCAGGGATATTGCGCGGGCCGTCGACCTGTTTTGACTCCTGTCGAGTCAGTTGCGAAGTTGGGATACTTCGTTGGTCTGGGAAGTGGAAGAGCGTCGCCAACTCAACCGCGTTTAGCACGGTCTTAGTGTTCTGCTGCGGGAAGAATCGCATAATGTAGGCCGTCGCCAAGCTAGAGATGTCTTTGGCGGGCGTATATTTAAAGCCGTTTTTACCCGGCGCGTCATATAAGGAGAAACTGGCGACAATGTTGCTTAAAATCGCCTGCGACCGCTGAGACACATTAGACGATACAACCACTCGTATAAGGACTTCAAACCCAGCGTGGCGGGTTTTATCGTCTATAGCGTCTAAGATGCCTTGATCAAGATTGGATAGTTCAGGCGGTTTCTTCTCACCACCGTCTTTGCCGCCTTCTGGTACCTTGAACGGCGCTTGGGCGATCGTTTTAAGGATACCAGTGGCATCGAGTTTTTTGTCGGTACCTTTACGCTTCTTACTGGCCACTGCGGCGGCAGTCTTGCGCCAGCTGGGGTCGGCCGGTCGCATCAGTATCTGGATACCTGCCCCGTCTTCCTTATCTAAGGTAGACAATGCGTTTAGCAATGATTGCATGCCGTCACGCTTCAAATCTTGGTAGGTAGCGATTGGATAGGCGTACGGTTCTTTGAGCGTCAGCTCGCCACCGAGCGTACCGTTGGCTTTACCAACCGGGCTAAAAATATTGTGTTCAGTTACTTCTTCTAATCTGGCTGTCGGGTAGGCGCTAACAATCGCCTGCCGAACCACGTCAACCAGCGCTATGGGCACGGCGGCGTAAAAATGGACAAAACCTTGGGTGCCAACAATCTCAAAACCAAAGTGGCGTTGGCCATAAAATTTAGTTTTCCACCCCTTTTGAATGGTACTAGCGATAATGTTGTAGATAATCTGAGCTTTACTAATTGTCTCCTCGGTAACGTCGCGGACGTCCCTGCCGCCGAGTTCAATGTCGTCACTAATGGGTGGCAAGTGGATGTATAACGGGACTATTTTAAGGCCGCGTTCATAATTTTTTTGCTCGCGAAAAGATTTTCTAACGTGACTAAACACAACCGGCGCAGCCAAAGCTGCAAGTATTAAAAACATCAATATTACGACTAAAAACGTTGTCACTATAACTACTCGCTCAACTTCAAAACTTTATTATAGCGCTTCTGCATGTAGTCGGCCTTAAACATATTGAGCTCTTTACTCTGTAAATTAGGGTCGTTCTGCGTCTTATTGATAATTTCTTTGGCTTTACTCACCCATTCTTTTTCAATTAGATCAGTGTCATCGGCGACAGCTGGCGTAGTGGAGTTTGTTGTATTTATAACAGTAGAGATAGGTACTTGGGGCACGGGAGCCGTCGGCACCGGCAAAGCAATTGGCGCGGACGCAGCTTGCACGGCTTGTCGGGCTTCGGGACCGCTAGCGCCTAATTCGGGTGAGCCATTGGCACCGGCTGGAGCAGCAATAAGTGGATTTTCTGGAGAAATTGGGGGCGGCAAATTTATACCCCCCGCCTCGTTTGATGATGGATTCATATATATAGTATACAGAAATGCGCTGCAAATAGCAGTGCGATAGCTGTGACTTATAGACTAAGCTAGCAAGTGGCTATTACGGAGCCGACGTTTTTTTGCCGTATTCAGAATAGGCGTACAAAGCGACTGCCGCTAGCGGTATCAAAAAGGCGTCACGACTCGTGAGTTGTCCAATTGACTGAAGAGCCAATACTACGCCGATGCCGCCAGCAATCATCAAACTCAAGCGCTTCTGTTCGGCTAACCAAGGTGCATAGACCGCTGCTAGTCTTTGTAAGTTATACAGTAGCCAATATACCGTTAATAAAATAAGGGCGAAACCAGCAATCAGCAGTATGGAAGCGACTCTAACGGGATTTGTGAGCCCGAAAAAGAGCGCGTCAGTGATAATGAGGCCGACCGTTAACCAAAACGACCTACTGCGTATGTTGTTCATGGCACCCTTATAGTTATGGCTTTAGAAATACCTTTACGGGTTCCTATGCCTATTTTTTGAGAGGAAAAATGGAGCCAGGGTGATAAATCCGCCCATAAAAATTAAATATATAGCGCTTATCACCCACGGCTTGACTGACCGCTCTACGACGCCTTTAGGGCAGGTAGAGCGATAAACGGATTCCTCCGTACGATTTGTTAATCTTTATCCCCGCGAGGTAGATTAACCCAAGTTGTAAGTTTTTTTGTTTTTGTGACTTACCCTCATAGGTTAGCACGCAGAGCCGATATTGTCAATTGCCAGAGCCTATTTAACAGGGGTGGATTAGCCGCCTGCTGCCAATATAACGTTTTATATACTAACGCTTTAACAGATGAAACAGCGCTAAATATGCCTATATTTGTATACTGTTTTTTACTTGAAAAACGGCTAAAACGGCGTAAAAGTAAGAACGATATTGTTACCATATTCTGATACGCGTCTTTTATTATCACGATCGTCATGTGTGGAAATATCGCGCAATAAACTGTAACTACAACGTTGTAAGCTGTGCATATCTAAAGTGTTATCCACTGCCTGAACACCCCAAAAACAGGGGTAATAGTTATACACAGGTTTGTTCAATAATACCCATTATTGTTATTGACCTTATGCTTAGTATTTATTATGATAGGCATAGTACTTGAACAAATTAAGTGCTCAAAAACAAAAAACGAATATGAATCAGCGGTTTCTCGCAAGCCGCTGATCCACACTTAAACAAATCGTTCTTTCAAAAACCAAAGCAAACAAAAATCTTAATTATTCCTTAAACACCTTGCCCCAAAATCAGGCAAGGTGTTTTAATTTGTTTGGGGGCAAATTGATGGGGTAGTTAAAGGAGGCAGGGTATGGCGGTTAAGAGTTTGATAGCCGTGGGCGCCGGCGGGTTAGTTGTCGATATCGAGTGTCACTTATCCAATAACCTTCCTAATATAATTATTGTTGGCTTCGCCAATAAGGCGGTCGACGAAGCGCGCGAGCGGATCCGTGGTGCTTTCGCCAGCTCAAAGCTAGAACTACCACGCAAACGCATAATCATTAATTTGGCACCGGCCGATATCCCCAAAGCCGACAGCGGTTTTGACCTCGCTATCGCCGCTTGTATTCTCCAAGCTAGTAGTAACGTACTAAAAGATTTGTTTCAGCAGGCAGCCTTCATTGGTGAGCTTGGACTGGACGGTACTGCACGGCCAGTCCGCGGGATCATCGGGAAGCTGTTGGCTGGACGCGAAAAAGGCTTGGCAACCTTTTATATACCAGTGGCCAACGTGCAGCAGTCCCTGCTAATACCAGGTCTACATATCATTCCCATAGCCAGCTTGCGGGAACTAGCCGACCATTTGACTGGCCTAAAATCTATATCGGCTATCCAGACCGATGGCGCCGATACGGCCGTAAATTCAATGTCGCACAATGTTGAGCCGCGCAGTGGCAGGGTAGTGCTTTCTATGGTCGTTGGGCAATTGCAAGCCAAGCGCGCGTTAGAAATTGCCGCTGCCGGCGGACACAACATACTACTAAGTGGTCCGCCTGGGACTGGCAAATCCATGCTGGCCAAAGCCATGCCATCTATATTGCCGCCGCTTGGCCGTGAAGAAATTTTAGAAGTCACGCATCTACACAGCTTAGCCAGCCACGACTACGACCGCATCATTACCGAGCGCCCGTTACGCGCGCCGCACCATAGCGCCAGTCACGCCGCCATTGTTGGCGGCGGCGCGGCCAGTAAGCCCGGCGAAATTACCTTGGCCCACCGCGGCATTTTATTCTTTGATGAGCTGCCCGAGTTTGGCCGCGCTACCTTAGAGGCCTTACGACAGCCCCTGGAAGATCGCCGCATAACGGTAAGCCGTGTCCGCGACACCATCGATTATCCGGCAAATTTTATCTTGGTGGCAACGGCCAACCCGTGTCCGTGCGGCTACCATGGCTTTGCCACCGCTGGCCCGTGCCGCTGTTTAGAGCCGCAGGTGCGTCAGTACCAACAGCGTTTATCAGGGCCAATTATTGATAGAATTGATTTGTACACGACTGTTCATGAAGTCGATCACGCAGTCCTACTAACAAGCGTCGCCGACGATGCGGCCGATGAAGCCGTGCGTCAGCGGATACATAAAGCCCGTCAGCTGCAAAAAAACCGCTACGGCCTCGGCTTCCTTAATGCCGACGTCAGTAATCTACAGCTCAACCAAACCGCCAAGTTGGAGCCCGCTGCCAAAGTTGTCCTCGACACCGCTGCCACCCGACTGCATTTATCGGCTCGAGCGTATATAAGAACTGTTAAAGTCGCCCGCACCATCGCTGACCTGGACGAGAGTCCGGCTATATCCCCTGCCCACTTAACCGAGGCTCTAGCCTATCGACCCCATCTACCGGCCCCTGTTTGACCTCTGTAGTCTTATCTGTTAAAATGGCTTTAGTTAAAATCAATAACTAAGGAGACGTACCTATCGCCAAATTTACTCGCTTGAATGCACAAATTCAGGCACCACAGATGCGTGTGATCGATGAAGACGGCAAACAACTTGGCGTTTTATCCCGACAAGAAGCATTAGACCTAGCCCGGGAGCGTGAACTCGACCTTGTCGAAATCTCACCTGACGCTAAGCCGCCAGTGGTAAAAATAGTCGATTGGGGTAAGTTCAACTACCAGCGCACCAAGCAGCTCCAAGCCAACCGCAAGACAACTAAAGCGGCCGAGCTAAAACAAATGCGTTTTGGGCTCAAAATCGGCGAACACGACCTAGCCATCAAAATGGACAAAGTCAGCAAGTTCCTCGATGGCGGACACAAGGTAAAGATCACCATCTTCTACCGCGGTCGTGAGCAAGCCCATAAAGAGATTGGTTTTAAACTGGCCGACAAGGTTATTACCGATTTTGGTGATACAATAGCGGTTGACCAAAACCCCCAACTAACGGGCAAACAACTAAACTTTGTCATCCGTGCCAGTGCTACTCGCCTCGCTGCCGCTGCCAAAGCCAGCAAGCCAAAGACCGATGCACCAAAAGAAGACTCTAAGTACGTAGAAATTAAGGAGAAAAGCAATGCCTAAACTAAAGACCCACAGCGGCACCAAAGACCGCGTCAAGATCACCAAAAACGGTAAAGTCCGTGCTGGTCACGCCAACATGAACCACTTTTTGTCCAAGAAGAGTGGCAGCCGTAAGCGCAGTCTCAGTGGCTTAAGCACTCGCACCGGTGGTGACGCCCGTAACATTAAACGAGCCCTCGGCGCCTAACCCGGGCCCAGCCCAGAACTATTATTTAAGGAGTTATCATGAGAGTAAAAAGAGGCGTCACTAGTCACGCTAAGCACAATAAAATTCGCAAAGCGACCAAAGGCTTTAGCCACCCTAACCGGGTCAGTATCAAGCGCGGCCGCCAAGCCGTTACTAAGGGTCTGCAGTTTGCTACCCGCGACCGCAAAAATCGTAAGCGAACATTCCGCGAGCTGTGGAACACCCGCATCAATGCTGCTGCCCGTTTGAACGGCACGACTTACAGCAAATTTATCGCTGCCCTTAAGACCGCCGGCATCACCATCGATCGCAAGATCTTGGCCGAACTCGCCGTCAACGAGCCAGCTGCCTTTACTGCTGTCATCAAAGCTACCGAAAAATAGAGGCTGGCTCGTTAAGTAATTTAAACACTTGGCACGCCAAACGGGCTTCCGCGCTTCGCTTGTGCAGATGTTTGGCTTAGCCAAATGTTTGAATTACCACCAGACCTAAGCTTGCAATTAAATAAGACCTGCCGTGGCGGGTCTTATTTAATTTCCCAAGATCAATAACACGACATTCGGTTTGTCACATTATTTTGACCATTTAGGTTTTGTGACAGATTAGAAAATAGATTTGTCACATTATTATGTGACAAATAGAAATGGCTATTCCTGCAAAGATTGACGCATATTCCGGAATAGAAAAATGCTCTGTTAAACAACAGTGCATTTTAGTGCCAGATTATCTGTAAGCCGGGTTTTGTCCCTGTTGCCAGGGGCTAATCATCTATCTAGGCCTAAAATTACTCATAGGCTCAAGCGGTTCTTACGATGAATTATTAACGGGACGTTTTGAGCTTTAGACTCAAACAATCCATCTCCTTGCAGCAGACAGGGTTTACCGCTTCCACCGGTCACCCGGCAGAACTGTAGGCTCTTACCCTACTCATTTCGCCCTTACCCGCTTGCGCGGGCGGTATAGTTTCTGTGGCACTTTCCCTAGGCTCGCGCCCGGTCGCCGTTAGCGACTGTCCTTCCCTATGCTGCCCGGACTTTCCTCGTGAACTTGCGCCCACGCGATTAGCCGATAATCTGGCAGGTTCATTATAGCATTACTAAATTGTCAGCTGGCTCTTGGGGTGAGTAATTCCGAGTTCCTTGTCCATGGCGCGGTTGACGGCGGCGTCGGCTAATTTGTTCAGCTCGCGGGGCACGTGAACAAAATTAACGTGCTCAAAGCTTTTGACCAACTCTTTACACGCCTGATAAATGGGCCACAACTCACGGTTTCGTATCTTAAAAATGTTCTTCATCTGATTTACCACCAGCAAACTATCCATATGCACGAAGACCTCGCGCACACCGAGTTTCTTGCACGCCTCCAGCGCCAGTTTTAGTGCCGTGTACTCGGCCTGGTTATTGGTGGTTATACCGAGGTAGACGCCCTGCTCCATCAGCACCGTGTCGTCCATATCTAAGATTACAAAGCCGCTGGCACTCGGGCCCGGGTTTCCGCGGGAACCGCCATCGGCGTAGACTTTAACCTGATCCTGATGCGGCACCGCCGCTGGTAGCGGTACATCAGTTTGAGCTTCTACAAGGTTATCAATGGCCGTCGCTAACTCACGGTCGCGGTCAGATATAGTTAGGGTATCTTTTCGGGTCGCCAGCCAGATTTGGACCACGCTCCACTCGTTCTCCCAGCGGGGATAGTGATGGTGCTGGTGCGCCAATTGCGCCACCCGCGTCATAAAGGCAAATGACTCATTAAAATCTTTAAAATTGAACTGCTTATAGAGGCCGTGTTCGGTTTCTTCCCACATGCATTAATAGTACCACGCTTACGCTTTGTTCTCCCCTGTTAATACGCTAGAATGGGGCCAGACACACATCGGGGTGTGGCGCAGTTGGTAGCGCGTACGGCTGGGGGCCGTGAGGTCGCAGGTTCAAGTCCTGTCACCCCGACCACGTTAAATTTGAAAGCTAAATCATGACCGACCCAGATACTTTCCCCATGCACACCATATCGCTTGAAGAGCGAACATGTGATCACCTAGACCGATTAGCTCAGATTCAAGGTGCGGCTGACATAGGCCAGCTCGCTGTTGAAGCGCCTCACATGGCCTATCTTCATATCTATAGAGTATGGGCTAGATTAGCCCAAGCTAGCGGGGCGAGCGTTGAGCTTTTAGATGACGATTTACATAATACTGTCATACAATTCAGCAATCAGAAACCAGAGGATGCGCGAGCGATAACAACGGTTATGGGCGAAGCTCTCCCACCCTTGCTCTCGATCGAGCGGCCATTCTGGCTCGTGGTCAATTCTTTTCGTAACCGTTCAATACTCGACATGGTTAAAGGCCGACAAGTAACTCCTCCCTCTATTAAAGTCTCGTACTTGGTTGAACCGTACACGTTTTAAATAATACCACTTGGGGCCGTGAGGTTGACGGTTAAAGTGCACTAACCTGGAACATATATTTGCTTTATTATAATTATTATGCTAATGTTTATGGTATAGCTAAATAAAAAACAAAGGTACCTCATGACAGAATTTCTAGACCGTAACCCCCAGCAACCGCTTCAACCACAGCCATCATCAGAAGGGTTGATCCCCGAGACTATGCTTTCCCCTGAAGTAGTTAACGCCGCTGCCTCTATTGTTGGTGCTGGTTCTTTGGCACTAGAAAGAACCGTAAACGCAGACGTGGAGCCTCGTCCCGGATTTATGCAGCGCCGTTGGGATGCTCTTAAGTCTGAATTCGACCCCCGTAATACTCCAGCTGGTAAGGCTGTAGTGGAAGCCGGCCAAACATTCTCTAAGTGGGACCTGGCACGTTCTGTCGCTGGTCGATTCGCAGAAAGCGGCAAAGTAGTCGCAAGCATCTTTGCAAACGTTCCTATTATGGGCTTAGCTGCCAACACCTCGCCTGACCGTAATGGTCGCGTCCGACCGACACAAGCTGCTATGAAAGCTACAAAACGCTTGGAAAATCGCGTCGATAGTTTTGCCTCAGGCACCAACAATACGGTTCTACGCCGTAAAATGGCCGCCGCTTTATTAGAGAATAATTCGTATAGTAACCCCGTCCAAGAGCATCTTTCTAAGCATAATCGTGCAGCTACAGATAAAATAAGACAAGAAAAATCTCGTGAACAGTGGCGTCGAGATAATCCTCAGAAAGTAAACGCCGCTCATATGCTGGGTGGCTCAGCACTCGGTGCTGCAGCGACCGTCGCACCATCTGTAGCCCACGTCGTGCAGCGCATATTCTAAAGCAGATAACAAAGTAAAAAGTCCAAGCACTAGCTTGGACTTTTTAATTGCCGGGTGCCGAGGTGATCTACCTGAGAAACCCCAGGTGGGAACGCGCACCGGACAACCACGGTTGGCCAAAATATTGCACTCCCTAATGACTAGTATCAGATAATCATTACTCGACTAAGGACGGTAACCGTCCTACCCGGCTTAACCATTATACAGGCCGCGGCTACTTACGGCAGCAGATTCAGGACGTAATTATTGAGCGTCGTTAGAAAGCCACCGAGGCCACCGGCTATTACCAAACCAAAGACGATTATCAAGCCGTAAGGTTCGAGCTGAATCATGATGCGCTGTATCGACTCTGGAGCGAAAGCGTAAAGTACGCGTGAACCATCGAGGGGTGGGATAGGCAGCATGTTGAAAATAAAGAGGGCTACATTGAGCGTCACAAACAGTTCAAGCACGTAAGCAATGAATGAACCGGGAGCGATCGCTTTGGCGACTAGCGCAGCCAGGAACGCCAACACCAAGTTAGATAGCGGTCCGGCAGCCGCCAAAATAGCGGCGCCGAACTCGTCGTAGCGAAGGTTACGGGGGTCAAACGGGACTGGCTTGGCGGCTAGAATTGGCGCCCCAAACAGAAGTAACGTGAAAATTGGCAGGGCTACCGTCATTACTGGGTCAATGTGACTAAGCGGATTGAGACTAAGTCGGCCTTCGGCTTTGGCCGTTGTGTCGCCTAATCTGTGCCCGGCGTAGGCGTGCATGAACTCGTGAATAGTCAGCGATATAAGTATCAAGACGATGAGCACTACGATGTAGGTTAGATTTACGTTGCCAAGCATTACGTACAGTATACCAGTTTAGTAGCCTAGACGCGTTGACTTTGGCTCCCCTTTCGCCTACAATAACATCTTGAATCATTAGTAGATCTAAATCTCGTAAGGACAATTATGAACATATGCGAACTCACCGGCAAAGGCAAGCAGTACGGCAGCAATGTCAGCTTCTCGCAGCGCCACACCAAGAAAGTCTGGAAGCCAAACCTTCAGACCAAGACTATCGTCGTCGACGGCAAAAAAATTACCCTCAAGATTAGCACTCAAGCTATTCGTTCCCTCAAGAAAAAGGGCCTTTTAAACCCTGTTACTGCCGACACAAAATAAAACCATCTTGGTTTTAAAAAAGCCCCGCACGCGCGGGGCTTTTTTGCGTCCTGTTAGAAGTAACTAGGATTTTTCGAGAACGACTAATTGGGCTGCGTCGGTAATATCTGCCGGTTTGAGCTTGAGCTTGCCGCTCTGCTCACGCGATTCCATACCGAGCTCTTTCAGAGCGGTTTGCAGATCGGTCTGTGGTACGGGGTAATTGATTCCGGCTTGGCCGTAGTGCGTTGGGATTATCAGCTTGGGTTCAATCTCTTTTATGAGCTTGAGAGCGCCGAGTGGGTCGAGCGTGTAACCGCTGCCGCCAACCGGTACAATCATTACATCTATCAAGCCAATACGCTCGAGCTGGTCTTCGTTGATGTTGGGGTAGACGTGGCCAACCACGAGGACACTAAGGTCGTTGGTTATAATCTTGAACATCGTTGAGCGGAGGCCGTCTTCGTCTATGTGGAGGCGCTCTGGGATGCCTACCAAGGAGATGTCGGCTACTTCGAACTCGCCGGGGCTATCAAACATTAGACGACCCTTGGGCGCGTCGTCGGCGTGCGGTCCGGTGTAGAGCACTATGTCGTCGGCTTTAACGATGCTTTTGCCACCGAGTTCGTTTAAGTTATCGTCGACGACGATGCGCACACCCTTATAGGTTATCGTTACACAGTTGGCGCCGTAATATTGAATATCCATGTCTGTCCCCTACTATTCTGATTCTAATAAATTATGTACGTCCACCAGAACCTGCTTTTTTGCGGCCATCATAGAGACGGCAAAGCGGTCACGGATTTGTTTGCGGTACTGGAAGTCGGCCAGGCTCATGACGGTGTAGCGCAGGCTCTTATTTTCCTGCTGCTCCAGCTGATCGACGTACTTTTGCAAAGCATTGGAATTTACCTCGCCGACAATAAACAGGTCCACTCCGGCAGTTTCGTCGCGGGTAAATTGTCCTGTGTAGACAGCTAGATCGATGTGTCCCACGGCCTTGAGATCATTGTTAGCGGTGGCTTCGTCTACCACCTGCTCTTCCGGTACGCCATCGACAGTAATGATCTTTTTGACCGGTTTTTTCTTAACGCCGCCGCCAAAGATTTGTTGCAATGGGTCGTAAAATTCGAACTTTTGATTAACCTCGTAATACAATTTGTTGTTGGTGTTATCGGACGTAATAATGCCGATGCTGAGCAAGTTACTCAGCTCGCGGCGTACAGAATTTATCTGCTCGTCGATCTTCCGAGTAATTTCCCGGACATAAAATGACCGGTTAGGGTTACTGTAAAAAAGCTGTAAAAGCTTAACGCGCGTTTTCGATCCAAAGAGTTGTTCAACCATAAATACATTGTAGCAACCTTTGAGTGTAGGCCAAAGCTTATTTACTCAGGAATGTTGTAGCTAAATTTACAGCTGCAGTCATATTTATAGGGGTAGAAAGCCACTGTATACTTTTGTTACGCTTAAACCAAGTCCGCTGCCGTTTGGCTAAATCGAGCGTGGCCTTAATGATTTTTTGCCGAGTTTGCGCCAGTTCGTGGGCATTTTTTTGGCCTAGAAAATAGTCTTGCCACTGACTGTAGCCGACGCCCTTGAGGGCCTCGCAGTCCCAGCCGTAGCGTCGCTGCAGCTCATCAACTTCCCGCTCCAAACCCATCGCCAGCATGGCGTCGACGCGCTCGGTAATGCGCTGCTGGAGCGTTTCGCGGTCGGTCTGAATTCCTAGAATAAGCGTGTTATCGCGTAGCGGATGCCGCACTTGCTCGGCGCCATTAGTTTCTAACAATCGTATAAGCCGGCGTTTGTTGCGAGTATCAATATTCCCCAGATCCAGGCCTTCGGCACCAATTTTATCGAGCAGTTCTACAATACTTAGTTCGTTCAATAGTAGGCGGTCCTGGCGGTCGCCAGCTGGCAAAAAGTTAAAGTCAAACAGAACCCCGTCGATATATAGCCCAGTGCCCCCGACCATAATCGGCAGTTTACCCCGCCCCGCTATGTCGGCAATCTTGTCGTTGGCCAGTCGCTTAAAGACGGCGGCCGTGAAGTCTTCATCAGGGCCAACGATATCTAATAGATGGTGCGGCACCAAGGCTTGCTGCTCTCCTGTGGGCTTGGCGGTACCAATAGTGACCTCGCGGCGGACTGTCCAACTATCGGCGCAGATAAGTTCGCCGTTTAGGCGCAATGCCAGCTCGACGGCCAACGCACTCTTACCGCTGGCGGTTTCACCGACTATAACTATAAGCGGCGGCAAACTATTGGCCGTCTTAGTCGTCGTCATCGTCGTCAAAATCAAATTCCATGTCTACCACGTCGTTTTTGGGTTTCTCGGGTGGCCACCACAGTAGTTTATCGATATCAACGCTCAAATCGTCATTGACCTGTACTCCTTCGGCTTCGAGCACCTGCCGGTGACCACTGCGGCCCCCTGGGTACCCAGCAGCCAACCCGCCAGTCTTATTGACGACTCGCTGCCACGGCAGCTTGGGGTTACTAAAATGAGCAATCCCGCCCACAATCCGCGCCGCCCGAGCATTGCCAGCCAAAGCTGCCAATTGCCCATAGGTCATCACTCTACCCTTAGGAATTTGGGTCACCATAGCTTCCACCTTCTTACGAAAGCCAAAATCTTGTTTATCTCTCATATACGTCCTTACGGTGACCGACTTTGATTATAAGTACGGTTACAACATCGTCATTAATATTATAAATTATCCGGTAATCGCCTTGCCTAACCCGGTAGAGCTGATCTTCGCCTTGTAACTTTAGAATCCCTGAACCTCGCGGCTCGTTAGCCAATGTCTGAATGCGGCGCACAATCTTTCTCAGCTGCTGCTTAGGGATAACCCGTAAATCTTTGGCTACAGATTTTTTATACTCTAGGCGGTACATTGGGGCTACAGCAGACCTTCGGCCTTCAACTCGCCCACGAGTGCGTCGAATGAGTAACTAGCCTCTTTAGCCCGCTTCTTGGCATCTTCTAGGTCTTCTAGGTCTTCCAGCACTTGGTATTTAATAGCATTCTCAATTACGGTTGAGACAGTTTCATCACTGTCGAGTGCTCGCTGCTTTAGTGCTTTATAGAGTTTGTCGTTGATGGTTACAGTAGTTCTCATACTGTTATATTAGCATCTTTGCATCAATATGCATAATTAAAGAGTGGACTTTAGCGTTCGCGAAAGTGACTCGGCTAGCACGGTTTGTAAGAAGTTGGCTATTGGCAGTGCTGCGCTCTCTTCGCTGGCAACGAGGTCTTTGCGGATACGCGGCGTTACCTGCCCGCCCTCCATTTCTTTCTGCCCGAGCACGATCGTGTACGGGATTTTGTAGAGTTCGGCGGCGCGGATCTTCTTCCCGACCGATTCGCCGGCATTGTCGATAGACGCACGTACACCCATATTCTTAGCTTGCTGTAACACGTCAGTCGCGAAGGCAACGGTGTCATCCTCTTGATTTAGCGTGATGATCCTTACTTGTTCTGGGGCTGTCCAAACCGGGAACTTGCCCCCAGTGTGTTCTATATATACACTCATGAATCGTTCGATGGACCCCAGTAAGGCACAGTGAATCATGACCGGAGTTTGGCGACTACTGTCTTCGGCGGTGTATTCCAGTTCAAAGCGTTGAGGTTGAACGAAGTCGAGCTGTACCGTGGCAACTTGGTGTTCGCGTCCAATGGCGTCGGTTGCCATAAAATCAATTTTAGGGCCATAAAAAGCGGCTTCGCCGGCTTGCTCAAAATAAGTTAAATCATTAGCAATCACGGCGCTCTTTAACTGTGCCTGAGCAGCTTCCCATAGCTCCATTGACCCAAGATAAGTGTCACTATCGTCCCTATAACTCAAACGTACGCGAAGCGACATGTCAACTGTCTTATACAGTTCATTGGCGGCGGCTAACAAGTTGTTTATCTCGGTTTCTATCTGGTCCGGGCGACAAAATACATGACTATCGTCTTGCGTTAAGGCACGAACGCGATTTAAACCGCCAAGCTCACCAGTTTTTTCATCACGATAATCCGTAGTGGTCTCCATATAGCGCACTGGCATGTCACGGTAGCTGCGTGGCTGACTAGTGTAAATACGAGTGTGGTGCGGGCAGTTCATAGGTTTCATCACGAGTTCGTCGCTGGTTTCCTGGCTCTTAACTAGGAATAGCTTGTCTCCAAACTTAGCCCAGTGACCGCTGGCTTCATACAAATCTTTTTTAGTAATATGCGGGGTCCACACTTTTTCAAAGCCATAAGCGGCGCGCATGCTCATAGTAAAGTTCGCCAGTTCTTCGCGGATCACCGTACCCCGAGGGGTAAACATCGGTAAACCTGAACCAACCAGATCAGAGAAGACGAACAAATCGAGCTCCTGCCCCAGTTTGCGGTGGTCGCGCTTGCGGGCTTCTTCTAGCATGTCCAGGTATTGGCGCAGCTCCTTAGGAGTTGCAAAAGCCACGCCGTAGACGCGTTGCATCTGTGGGTTGGTGTCTTTGCCGCGCCAGTAGACGCCGCCGACGCGCTGCAGTTTGAAGGCACCTACCTTCCCTGTCGATTCAACGTGCGGTCCGCGACAGAGGTCGGTGAAATCGCCATTACGGTAAAATGAAACATTTTCTACCTGGGCATCGCCGCTAGCGATCGTGCCGAGCTCATCGGCATTCAAGTCTTTAGCTACCGTCGTACCAGCGCGCTTTAGGTCATTCAATAATTCGACCTTGTAGGGCTGGTTGGCATCAGTCGCCCACTGAATTGCTTCGTCAATCGACTTTTCAAAACGCTCAAACGGTACGTTGTCTTTAATAATAGCCTGCATTTCGGCTTCAATGCGGCCGAAATCTTCTTCTGAGATCATCGTGTCGCCCAGGTCAATATCGTAATAAAAGCCGTTCTCCACCACGGGTCCAACGCCAAATTTAGCCTCGGGCCACAACCGCTGCACGGCTGTCGCTAGAATGTGGGCGGAACTGTGGCGCATGGCGTGTAGCTGATCTTGGTCGGGCATGGGTTTCTCCTTTAGGGTAAATATAAGATAAATAAAAAGACGCATCCCATTACATACTCTCGCAATATATGTAATTTGTAGAATGCGTCTCGGTCCCAGGTCTAAAACTCAGGAGGTTCCACCTCGACTTTTGCTCTTGCCACGTCTGTTTACGTACGACGTTGCCACTACTACGGAGCTCATCAGTTGGTTAGGCTGTTTCGACGCTCAATATAATTATAGCAAATAAAAAACGGTTAGATGATCTCGCAATTCATCTAACCGTCAATATGACTTGGTTTGTCTAGAAAAACATTCTCTATAAAACCTCGCCTCACTTGAATACTATAGCAAGGTTAGTATTATATGGCTAGCCGTAGATTGCTGTATTTGTTACATAACCACATGGGGATAAGTGTTTTTGTTTGACGTCATAGATAGTGTTAATTAACTATTAGAGCAATATCGATTGGTGCCCCGATTGCGGCCTATTGGCACGAAGTTGACATGTAAATAATACGTTACTGGTCATTCCGTGTGTCGTACATTGTAGTGAATACAGGGGCGATATAGGATGACGCTTCGCTACTCCGTCCTTCCAGTGCTCGAAGTAAACTTCTGCGCGCTTCAGTCCTTACGAACCTCGGCTCCGCCGTACGGTTCGGATCCTAATTCGTACTAGCAAAATAAAACCACCCCTGTTGGGGTGGTTTTATTTTGGTGGGCGATATAGGATTCGAACCTATCACCTCCACAACGTCAATGTGGCGCTCTAGCCAAATGAGCTAATCGCCCTTATTTAAGCAATAAGGCGGCTGGATACCTGAAGAACTATAGCCTAGTTTCACCCCTGTTGCAAGCATTAGCATTAACGCCCTTATTGTTGACTTATAAGTATTTATGAAGTAGCATAAACAAGTTAAACAAAGGGTTTTGGTGAGTTCCAAAAAAACTGGTGTCCTTGACACTTTCCAGTTGTTTTACGAAGAAATAACTTCGAAACCAACCGCCCGGATTCGCCGGATGCGCGCCACTAGTTAATAGCGGCAGACATTGCGACCAGTTCGGTAGCCTTCTTATTACCTCGCGGTACCGCTGGATTGTAGGGAGGCGTTTACTTTTATCCCCTTTTCCATATAGTTTATCCACTAGCGTTTTTAATAGCGATATGACAATATGTAGTCATGGTTTGCGTACAATGTTCGTCAGAAACTCAAATTATCAACTCGAGGTTGCAAAAGCGCAGCAACAGCGTTTGGCGCCGGCGCCGGTGTACGACATGCGCGGCCGTCTTTACAACCCACGAAACAGCCGATTATAGCGCCCTTTGGCGTGTTTCTGGTCCAAAAGCGTCACTTATGCCCTTTAGCCACGACAAACTGTTCCTGAGCCTCTATAACAGCCTGCAGCACCGGCCCACTGCACTGACAGATGCTAGTGGGATTACTGATACCGTTATTAGCAAACTTATGTCCCAAGCTAAAGATGGCTTGCTGCAGCCTTCGCAGATTATTCAAACAGCAACCGTTGCGCTGCACCGCTTCGATACGGCAGCCAGCGTCCATTACCAGGCGTTTCACAAGCTACGCTAGTTATTCGGGGTTGGCTTCGGTAGAGATTGTTTTGCCAGCGTCGGTCACGACGGCTTTTTCGGTGACATCAAATTTACTGAGGTAGCGTTTGAACATTAAGCGGGTCTGCGAGTTAAAGGCTGCTAGCGACCCATAGGCAACGCTGGTGACTGGTAGCAGCAGCCACTGGGTTAGCATAAAGATGGAGCGGTGGCGTTTGTAGCGGGCTGGTCGCGGTGGTAACGTCACCAAACAGATATACAGAGATATCAGTAGCCCGGCGATGCCGAAGCGCTGCAAGCGGCTGACCGTCAGCGGCAATAACTGGCTGGTAATGCTGTCGGGGTTGATAAGTGGCGGTATGAAGGCCGCGAAATAGACTATAAGTGTGCCGGTAGCCCACGTAACGTGGCCCTCGAGCAGTCGCAAAAATTTAGTCGTAACATCGTATTTGTTGACTTTGTTTGGTGTAAAGAAGCCCTTGCTGGCAATGTAGGCGACATCGGAGGCGCCGTACGTCCAGCGGCGGAGCTGGATAAACTGCGCCTTTAGGGTGCGGATGTACCCGTCAGCCAGCACGGCGTCTTGGTAAATTGGGATGCTAATTGGATAAACGCGGTAATCGCCGTCGTAGCGGAAGTATGATCGCCAAAAATGGTGGCCGTCTTCTACGATGGTGCGGACGCTCCAGAAGTCCATGTCTATCAACGCGCGCATGCTCTGGGCGTGAGCCGAGAAGTTACGGGCCAAGTGCGGGCGCTGGCTACCGACAATGTAGAACAAATTATTACCGGTAGCGATAACGCGCATTAGACTAGGAGCGTCCCAAATGTTATTGGTAAACATTGGCAGCGGCTGGAAGGACGCCTTGATTGGGTCGGGCACCACGCAGTACAAATAGGTCAGCGCTGCGAAGTAATTCTTGTCGGGTCGATTGTCGGCGTCGAGCGTCGTTACAGACACCTTGGCCGGATCGAGCTTTTGGGCCGTCAGGTACTTTTGTAGCTCGCGGGCGGCGTAGGTTATGTTGCCACCCTTGCCTATCAGCTCGCCAGGAATATTGGCTGGGTGCTTAACGGCCATCATGTGGCGGAATTTAGTTTTGTAGAGCGCCACCAGTTCATTGACCCGATCTTCGGCTTCTTTACCGGCTCTACCCTCATAAGCGAACACTAAAATGATATTGCTAGCGTCGTAATCACTGTCTATAACAGATTGTATCGTCGGTTCTAACACCTCACGGCTTTCATTGACGGTCGCGATCATAACGACATGAACAAGCTCACTGGGCTTAATAATTGTGCCCATTTCTTGTAGTCGAGCTAAATTATTACCGTGCCACTTTGGCCGATTCACCGCACTGGCGCTAATCTGACCAATCTCTAGATCATTACAGAGTTCTCGCCAGTTAAGGGCCATATGTTGCTTCATAGTGCGGTAACCGGCTATGGCCCGGGCACTGTAGCTGACCGAACGCACAAAAAATATTAACAAGTAGAACAAAATAGCCGCCACGGCGATATTGGGATTTATGAGCGACAAGATTACCGGCAACAATAAGACGGTGTAACTGAGTGCGCCCGGCAGAATCTCAAAAAAGCGATAGTGCCCTTTTCGATCGCGTTCAAACGGAATCTCGAGATCGGTCATAGGTTTTAGCGCAGTGCTA
>JACMNI010000020.1 GCA_014378615.1 Candidatus Saccharimonadota bacterium
ACAGTGTCCTGTCCTGCTCCCCGCGGTGAATCTGGTGCTTTATCGGCCATGATAGCTTCGGTTACCAATAGGCCGGCTGTGTGTACAACGGCAGCCAGAGATAGATCAGCTAATGCGAGTGTTTCCGGGAACGAACAGTTAGAACAAGATTTCATGGCTGCTATTTGATGTAGTCGTGAAGTTTTTTAGCGTCGCGGTGTTTGCGCAGTTTAGCTAAGGCTTTAGCTTCAATCTGACGAATTCGTTCGCGGGTAACGCTAAATTCCTGGCCGACTTCCTCTAGGGTGTGGCTCTTACCGTCTTCTAGTCCAAAACGGAGCTTAAGAATTTTTTGTTCGCGTTCGGTCAGGGCGCCGAGCATGTCTTTGACCTGCTCTTTTAAGAGCTGGCCGGTGGCAGACTCTTCGGGGCTTACGGTGTCTTCGTCCTCAATAAAGTCGGCTAAAACGGAATCTTCTTCGTCGTCGCGGATTGAAGCGTCAAGACTAGAGATGTCCTGCTTAATCTTCATGATGTGCTCGACCTTGTCGACCTCAATTTCCATAGCCTTGGCGATTTCTTCATTAGAGGGCTCGCGGTTGAGCTCCTGGGTTAAGCGACGCTGGGTGCGGAGTAACTTGTTAATGGTTTCGACCATGTGAACCGGAATACGAATAGTACGGGCCTGGTCGGCAATGGCGCGGGTAATGGCTTGGCGGATCCACCAGGTGGCGTAGGTACTAAACTTAAAGCCCTTGTCGGGGTCAAACTTTTCAACGGCACGTAACAGGCCGGTGTTACCCTCTTGAATAAGGTCGAGTAAATCGAGACCACGCCCTACATAGCGCTTGGCAATTGAAACTACAAGTCGCATATTGGCTTCGGCCATCTGGTCTTTGGCGTCTTTTTCGCCAGCTACCACACGGTTGGCGAGGGCAAGCTCTTCTTCGGATGAAAGCAATGGGATTTTACCAATTTCACGGAGGTACAAGCGGACTGAGTCATCAGCCACATCATCGTCTAGGTAGACGGCAGTCGTCGCATCGATATCTTCGTCTTCCACTTCTTCTTCAGCCCATTCGTCGGTGAAGGTAGCGGCATCGGGCTCGGTAGTGGTGATTTCGATGTTGCCTTCAGCTAGCTCAGTAAATAGTGCGTCAAGAATTTCAGCGTTTTCAGCGGTTTCGGGGATAAGGGCGACAATATCGCGTTGGTCAATCTTGCCCTGCTCTTTGGCTTTGGCCAAAAGATCAATCTTGTGTTCGGAGCTCGGCTTGGCGTCGCGCAGAATTTTATTGGCTTTTTCGGCGTCTTTTTGCGCTTTTACTTCTTCTTTAGTTGGTTTTGGTTTAACGGGAGCCTTAGGTTTTTTCGCCACGGGTAATACCGCCTTTCACTTGATTTAATAGTTCGTCGTATTGCTTAGCTTGGGTTAACAACTCGGTAGTAGTGCCTTCGTCGGCGTCAGACAGTTGATTAATAATTTTTTGTTTAGCGGTTTTTACAAATTGTTCTACCAGACGTGCCTGCAATCGAGCTGCTTCGTAATGAAGTTCATTTAGCTCGAGGCCCTGGTAGAGTTCCTCATAGAGTAATGCTAGTATTTTAACATAATCTGGCAAACTTTGCGCGTTATCAGAGGTGGCGGCGTAAGCTTTGAGCTGTTTGAGGTCGGCCGGTTTACCATAAAAATCAGGGTGAGCGACTAAAAATTTATACAGTTCGTAGGCATTGGTGTTGGTAAACATGGGGTCGGTCAATAGCTGTAGAAATTCGCGGAGCGTTGGGCGCAGTAGCAATAAACACAAAAAGGCATCTTCGGTTCGTTGGCGTTCGAGTGCCCAGCGGTCTTCCTGCCCTGGTTTAACGGGCGTCACCTGCATCGGTTTCTTGCGCACGACCGGCGCTTCTTTGGTGGCTTGATCATATTTTTGCTCGAGGGCCTCGCGGCTAACATCCATAATGGCTGCAATGGAATTGAGGTAGTGATCCCGTTCGACGGCGTCGCTGAGGTCGCGCACCACCGGCAGTAGTTCGTCGCTAAACTTGCGCTTGCCTTCGGCCGACTTCACATCGAGTAAAGTTTTGTAACGCTCTATGAGCCAGTCCAGGGCGTAACTCGGCGATTCTATAGCTTTCACCCAGGCGGCTGGGTCCTGTTGGATTAATTCGTCAGGGTCTTTGCCGCTAGGAATGGTGATAATGCTAAGGCTAACCTTCACTTTAGAGGCGATGGGGATCGCCCGTTCGGTGGCGGCCAGACCGGCTTTGTCGGCATCGAAGCTGAGGCGGATATCACCGGTGAAGCGACTGAGTCCTTTTAGGTGTGGCTCGGTTAAGGCGGTGCCGGCAGTGGCAACCACCTGACGGACGCCGGCTTGGTGGCTACTTATGACATCTAGGTTGCCTTCGGCAATTACAGCGTAACCGCCCTTGCGGATTGACTCCTTGGCTAGATGCAGTCCGTAAATGTGACGGCTTTTGTCGTAGAGCGGCGTTTGCGGGGTATTGATGTATTTGGGCGCATCTTTATCGTCGGTCAAGAGCCTAGCGGTAAAACCAATCACCCGCCCCTGCTGATCTTGTAGGGGTATCATTAACCTACCACGAAACATGTCTGATAATCCCCGGTAGCTGCTGTTACTACTTAATCCAGCCTGTTTAATTTCTATTTCATTAAAGCCTTTGCTGCGAGCAAAGTCGACCAGTGCCGTGCCGTTGTTTGGAGAATACCCTAAGCGCCACTCGAGAGCTGTTTCTTTGGTAAATTTGCGGCGCTTGAAGACGTACTCTAGCGCTATCTGGTTTTTGGAAAACTGAACCTGGTAAAATTTAGCAGCCAAATCGAGTAGCTCGTGTAATCGCTCTTTGCTGGGCCCCGTATTGGCGCCCGCCCCTGGTGATCGAAACTGTGCTAGATCGATACCGGCTTTACGCGCTAGTAAATCTAAAGCAGCTTTGAAATCGAGCCCCTCAACTTCCATGACAAAACTAAACATATCGCCGCCCTTACCCGAGCTGAAATCGTGCCAGATTTGTTTGTCCGGACTGACGACGAAACTAGGCGTTTTTTCGGCGGCAAACGGGCTGAGACCCTTAAAGTTACGCCCGGCGCGTTTAAGCTGCACGTATTCTCCAACGACGTCTTCAATGGCGAGTCGGGTCTTCACTTCATCTACAGCGTCCATAGCTACCAGAGTACAGGGTTTAGCCTCTGTGGTACAGAGGTGTCAGATGTGCTTAAATAGTGCTTATGCATCCCCAACAAAATTATTCGGCGCCCCAAAAACCCAATGACTACGATTTTATTGTTAATCCATCGGCTCCAGCTAGGCGCCCACTGTTAGCCGGTAAGTCTACGCTCGGTCGCGTTGTAATTGTCCTGGCGGGACTTTTTATTTTATTTATACTGTTTGTTATCGTGCGCGGTTTGCTTAGTGGCGGCGGCGGTAATAAGCCAGCGCTCATTAAGGTTGCTAGTCAGCAACAAGAGATCATCACTATTACTAAAGCTGCCGAAAATGGACGCCAACCTATCAGTAGTACTAATCGAAATATAGTAGTTACGACAGGGGTCAGTATTACCAGCGCCCAGTCGGAATTATTGAGCTACATGAAGGATCAGCGCATAAAAGTTACTAAGAAACAGTTGATCTATCCTAACGCTAGTGCCGTCAATGCCCAACTTGCGGCCGCCGTAGCCGCCAGCACCTATGATCCTACCCTGCATGACGTGTTAAAAGCCCAGCTGACCGATTACCAGCTAGCCCTAAAACAGGCTTACGGCAAGACGAGCGGCACTAAAGGCCGCGAATTACTCAACAAGCAATACGATCAAGCCACGCTGTTACTCAAACAACTCGACACTATTTAATTGCTAGGCCGTTGCCGGCTCTTGGGTGTCCTGCTCGCCGCAAACTAATAAATAACTGTGCCGAATGAGGTCTTCGATTTCATTCTCGGGCACCTGCCCCGCCATAATAATGGTATTCCAGTGCTTTTTATTGAGGTGGTACCCGGGCATAATTTCGTCGTACTTTTCACGTAAAACAAGGGCCAGGCCGGGATCGCACTTTAAACTCAGTTGCAGCGGCTGTTTGGTTTCGCTAATGAGGGCAAACATTTTGTCGCCAACTTTGTATACCGCGACGTCTTTACCAAATGGGTAGTCGAGCCGCGCATTGGGCATGCTTAATATGTAGGCTTCGAGCGCTTTATGGTCCATTACTGTCCCTGCTCTCCAAACCATGTCAGGTAATGCTGTAATTCGGCAATGCTGGCTTGAATGTCATCAAAGGCGCGGTGGACTTCTTTTTTCTCAAAGTCGACGCCGTACTTGCCCTGCATCAGTATTTTTAGAGAGCTGACATCTAACATGCGGTAATGCAGCTTGAGGTCGAGCGCCGGCCACCACTGTTTAATAAAATTACGGTCGTTATGAATGCTGTTCCCGGCTAAAATAGCTGGCTCGTTTTCAAAATGCTCTTCTACTAGCGCAATAATCTCTTGTTCGACATCATGCGGGTCTTTGCCGTCGGCTAGTTTATCTATAAAGCTGTCGCGGTTAATGGGAAAATCTTTCCACCAGATATTTTTTTGCATGCGGTCTATAACGACATCGCGGTCTTGGCGAACACAGGCCTCATACGATGCCAGCGTTTTAAAGTTCATGTCAGTTATTTCGACCGCTACTTCCAAGATAACGTCTTTTTGGGCGTCGAGGCCGGTCATTTCGAGGTCGACCCACAAGAGCTTGGTGGGAATCGCTTTTTTGTTAATCATTGCCTAAGTATATCGGATAAAGCGCCCTAGGCCATAAGCGTAATAGACAGCTAAAAAGCCCCGGCGGTAAACCGGGGCTGTCACTAAGCGTCTGGACCTGTTTAGTTACGGGCCGCAGCCAGGGCGTCACTGTGCCATTTGAGGTCAGCCAACATTCCAGTTACAGCGCCTTGTGGTCCGTATGGATTGGCCTTGA
>JACMNI010000021.1 GCA_014378615.1 Candidatus Saccharimonadota bacterium
GGCATTGGTGTTAATGGTAACCGTAATTGGAGTGGCGCCGGTTTTAGGCGTGCCACTGGTAATGACACCGATGGCGTCGGCGTTACCGCTAAGGGCGAAGCTGAAAGCTTGCGGCACCGTAGCCGTAACGACAATTTGGTCCTCGGCAATGCTGGGGGTACTGAAGGACGACACATCTATCGATGTAGGGGTGCCGGTAAATGTTTCGACAGCACCGGAGTTAGAGGATGTGGCCGAACCCTTAATGCTCACGGCCGCACTGTTGATCCAGTTAAAACAGTACAGTTGGGCGGCGGTAAGGTCACCACTACCAAACGTTACAACTTGGCCAGTAACGTTACTAGCGGTCGTAATGCCGGTCCAGGCGGCGGCACCAGTTGGCCAAGACGTAATGTTAGTGGTTGTATCGACAGTGAATGTAGCAGCTGCACCAAGGGCATAGCCAGTTGGGTAAGTTACTTTAACAGTTGCTTCGGTAGCGGTGCTAGTTGGTTTAGCACAAACGGTACCGGTTGTGGGCGTGCTGATTTTCATGCGATCGAAGCGAACGGTTACGGCGGTTAATGTAGCAGCACTGGCAAAGCTGCTAAATACAGCTGGCGCCAGTACAACCAGTGCAACAGCTACGGCTGCCGATCGATAGGCAATTCTGCGGGATTTGTTCATTTGTTTTCTCCTGGGAGAGTTAATTTTTTGTAATTACATTTTGGTATTTTTGCGCAATACTTGTTGCTAGTATGCATAACCGTAATACAAAATGCAAGTCTAAAATGACATTGCCGCTATAATCGTTTGCGTGTCGGCGTAGTCAGCCGCCGGCGGGACATTATTGGAAGTTTTAGCCATAAACTTAATTTGGGCGGTTCCCCCTGTTATTGGGGCACTAAGACCAAGTATTTGTTGGAGGGTAGTACTTAGTTGGCCAACATTATTGGCAGAACCATTAAATGGCGCCGTGGCTGCAAATGGTCCGCCGCTAGTTTGACCCAACGTTCCGACTTGTGAACCATAGCCGCTGGCAGCGCTCGTTAGATCGGCGGTTGCCGATGCTATGGTATAGCTTTTACTGGTACTTCGAAGTCCGTTATTTCCATCCTTAATATAGACGCCACCGCCAAATAGCGCATTAGTGGTCAGTCCTATCAGCGCATTAGCATCGGCTGTAAAAACCGTGTTTGGCGTGAGGCTCGCGAAATTTACACCAAATGGCGGTGTTCCATTACTAGTAGTGGCGACCGAAAAGCTGACGGTAGTAGGCTGAGTAGACACTGCCGCCGAGACAGGTCCAAAAGCGGTGGCGCTAAAGGCGCCTTGGTAGGCACTGACCTTCACCGTATACGAGGTGTTGGCCGCTAGACCAAGAATGTCAAAGCCCGTACCACTTCCCCACTGAGCATATGTCTGATAATTGCTAATAGTCAGCGTCGTGCCTAGGCTGTTGTCGGCCAGCACATACTTGGTGGTGGCAAAGCCATCATTGCTAACGGCAATAGCAAAACGAGTATCGGTGGGGTTCCCACCGATACTAATTACTAAGTGTAATTTGCTGTAACTGCTAGACGGGTTACTGAGGATGCCCGCTGGTGGCACATTGGCATCTTGGGTAGCTTTTTCACCCGGTTTCAAAATGGTGACTCCATTGGCTTCATTATTGCCAGTTTGCGTTCCGACTGTACCGTTAAGGTTATACGAACTGCTCGAGCTGGTAGCCCCGCCATTCCCAAAATCATAGCTCTTTAGGGTGAAGTTGGTACTAGCGGGCGTAGCAGCAAAGAGCCCTACAAAACCACTCATAAAATATAAAGCCGACGTAAGCATATGCATTAATACTATAATACCTTACCGATCCTCGCTCTATAACAAACTTAAACAGCTGCATAGATGGCCGTAGTTAGTCTTTAATCGGTAGTGCTGTCATACTACACATATGTCATCTTCTGCCGAAATCCCAACCCATTTAGGCCTAATTCTTGATGGCAACCGTCGGTGGGCAAAAGCTAACGGCGTCAGTGTGGCTCAAGGCCATCGCCGCGGCTATCAAAATTTGAAAACTGTGGCGCGAGCGGCCCTAAAATATGGCGTGCGTTACGTATCAGCTTACGTTTTCTCGACCGAAAATTGGCAGCGCGATCAGCAAGAAGTCCGCGACATCATGAGCATCTTGAAATGGGTGCTCAAGCATGAGGTCAAGGAGTTTAATAAAGATAATATCCGTTTACGCGTTATTGGTTCCAAAGCCAAGTTGGGTGCCGCCCTGTTAACCGCTATTCACGACGCCGAGAAGCTGACCGAAAACAATACCGCCGGCACTATTTTGTTATGCCTTGATTACGGCGGCCAGCAAGAGATTGTTGATGCCGTTAAGCGGATTGCCGCATCGGGCGTCGATCCAGCCGATATTACTGCCGACTTAATTGCCAATAATATGTACGCTCCTGATGTTCCACCGCTTGATCTAATAATCCGCACTTCCGGTGAGCAGCGCCTCAGCAATTTCATGACGTGGGAAGCAGCTTATAGCGAACTGGCTTTTAACGCTAAAAACTGGCCCGAATTCAGCGAAGCCGATTTACAGCAGGCCATGGATAATTATGGCCAAACACATCGCCGGTTCGGCAAGTAAGCTATTGAATAACACTAATCTTGGGCTACACTAATCAATATGCCAATATTTTTAATCGCCATTATCCTTGGGCTCTTAGAAGGGGTTACCGAATTTTTACCAATTAGCAGCACCGGCCACTTACTGGTAGCCGAGCGCCTGACTAACTTTAAAGACGTCCAAGATATTTTTACGGTCGTCATCCAGCTAGGAGCCATTGCCGCCGTTATTTGGTTTTATCGCCTCGATTTAATAAGCAAAGTTCGCGGCCTATTTGCCCGTGACCCCCAAGCACTTAATTTCTGGAAATTATTGATAATCGCCACTATTCCCGCTGGCTTAATTGGCCTGGCACTCGATAAAAGCCTAGCCAGCCTTGGCACCCCTACAGTCATAGCCTGGGCGCTGATTATAGGCGGTGTAATCCTTTGGGTCGTGGATCACCGGCCGGTCGTCACTGGAAACGACACGCTAAAACCACACATCGAGAAATTGACGACCAAACAAGCACTGATAGTTGGTTTTGGGCAGGCCGTAGCGGTTATACCGGGGGTATCGCGTTCAGGAGCCACCATTGTCAGTGGGCTTAGCCTTGGCATCGACCGGCCGACGGCCACGGCGTTCTCTTTTTACCTCGGTATACCTATACTAGTTTTAGCCAGTGCTTTGAAGCTCGTTAAGCACCCTGATGCGATTAGTCAGATCTCCGGTGGCGCCAGCACCGTAGTCATCGGCCTCGTTTGTGCCTTTATAACCGCACTATTAAGCATTGGCTGGTTACTGCGTTACGTGTCGCGCCATAACTTCCGCCCATTTGCCTACTACCGCATTGCACTCGGCATACTTATTTTATTGTTTGTAAAATAATTACTACTGTTGCCCGTTAATCTGGCATACACTGTATGTATGAAAACAGTTATAGTTTGGTTCCGAAACGATTTACGGCTGCACGACCACCCCGCCCTCGTAACCGCCACGCAAGACGCCGATGTGGTTATCCCGGTATTTATCTTCAACAATACCCTCTTAAAAGATGGCCACAGCAGCGACAATCGGAACCGGTTTTTACTAGAGAGCTTAACCGATCTAAAGAAAAGTCTGAGTGAGCTCGGCAGCGACTTGGTTATACGCGCCGGCTCGGCTTCCACGGAATTACGTAAACTAGCCCTGGAGGTATCGGCCGAGGACATCTACTACTCTGCCGATTACACACCCTACGCTATAAAGCGCGACAAAACGGTCAAACAGGCTTTGGCCAATGACGATATAAATTTCCGAGGTTTCCCCGGCCGCTTAGCGGTAAGCAACCTGAATGCACTCCATACCAAAGCAGGAACGACCCACAAAGTATTCACCCCATTTTTTAGAAACTGGTTAGAAGTGCAACGGCGCCCAGTTGCCGTGCTGCCGAGTAAGCTTCCCGCCATACCCGACGCATTAGACGTTGGTTCCATACCCGCCTTAGAAACCATAACTGCTAAAATTAATTTATCTCCCAATGTACTACCGGGAGGCGAACGAGCTGCCCGAGAGCGATTACACGACTTTCTAGAAAATGACATAGACGACTACAAACAGGCCAACAATGTCATGGCCGTTGCCGGTACTTCTCGCTTGAGTAGCTACCTGCACTTCGGCTGCATCAGCCCCCGAGAAATAGAGACCATGCTGCCGGAAACCGACGGCGCCAGAGCCTGGCACAGACAATTAGCTTGGCGCGAATTTTATAATTACATTATCTTTAAATTTCCAACTAACGCTGACCTAGAATTCCAAGAACGCTACCGCGGTCTTACGTGGGATGACGATCCTAAACTTTTGCAGGCCTGGAAAGATGGTCAGACGGGTTACCCAATAGTCGACGCTAGTATGCGACAACTGAGGGCCGAAGCCTGGATGCATAACCGCGCCCGTTTAATAGTAGGGTCGTTTTTAACCAAAGACTTGTTGCTCGATTGGCGCCACGGCGAGGCCTATTTTATGCACCTGCTAATTGACGGCGACGAAGCCAATAACAACGGCAACTGGCAGTGGATAGCCAGCGTTGGAGTGGACCCAGCACCAGTATTTCGGCGCCTCTACAATCCGTCATTGCAACAAAAAAATTATGACCCCGATGGCGTCTATGTGCGTCAATTTGTCCCTGAGTTAAAGCTAGTCCCCGGTGAATATTTGGCTGAACCATGGACCATGCCGGAAGACGTACAAAAAACCGCTAATTGTATAATCGGCACCGACTATCCGGCACCAGTAGTCGATCACAAAACAGCTCGGTTGGTGGCGCTCGATAAATACCGCAAAGTCACCGCGCCCGCATGAAAGCCATAGTCGTATGGGGCACCCAACTGTTAATCGATCATCAATCAGCCCTGCAAGCCGAGCCCAACGCTCCGGTCATTCTCATCGAATCAAAGGACCTCAGCCGCCGCTTCAAATATCATAAGCAAAAGTTATTATTTGTTTTGACCGCTATGCGCGATTATGCCGACGAACTACGGAACAACGGGCGCACAGTTTGGTACCACCAACTAGATGACGACGATAAAACTTGGTTTGAAGCCTTGGATGAAATATGCGTACGCCATAAAGTGACGCAGTTAATTGCCATGCGTCAAAACGACAAGACGCCGCAGCGCAAGCTTGAACAATGGGCTAAAAGTAAAACCTTGCAGCTAGAAATAACACCCAACACTATGTTTTTAACCTCGACGAGTTTATTTAACGAATGGGCCGAAAATCAAAAACGCTTACAGATGGAGCAATTTTATCGCTGGCAACGAAAGCGGCTACTAATATTGCTGGGGCCCGACGGCAAGCCGATCGGCGGCAAGTGGAATCTCGATAGTGAAAACCGTAAGCCTTTGCCCAAAAGCATGGCGCTTCCCAGCATTGCCGAACCAAAGCTATCGAAACATGCTGCTGATATCAAACATTTAATTGATGTGCATTTTCCCGACCACCCAGGTAGCTACGATAAGAATTGGTTACCAACGAACCGCGTAGCGGCGCAAGCTTGGCTTAACGATTTTCTAACCAACCGCTTTCAGCATTTTGGAGATTATGAGGATGCCATGAAGTCCGGTGAAACTTTCTTGTTTCATTCAGCTATATCGGCATTGCTAAACATTGGATTACTCCATCCAGCCGAAGTTGTGGCCGCGGCCGAAAATGCGAAAGATATTCCGCTAGCCGGCAAGGAAGGTTTTATACGGCAAATTATAGGATGGCGTGAATTTATGTTTGGCCTTTACCATTACAAACCAGACGACTGGAAAAGCAGTAATTTTTTGAACCAAACAAAGCCCCTGCCAAGCTGGTGGTGGCAGTTAAAAGACGCGCCCGAGCCACCCTTGGCCGATGCCTTGGAGCGCCTACACACTTACGGATATAGTCATCACATTGAACGCCTAATGTTATTTGGAAACTATATGTTACTCGCCGACTACCACCCGCGCCAAGTATACGACTGGTTTATGACGATGTACGTGGACGCCTATGAGTGGGTTATGGTGCCAAACGTGATTGGCATGAGCCAATATGCCGACGGTGGCCTTGACCACGGTGGCTTTGCCAGTAAGCCCTACATCTCAGGTAGTAATTACCTACAAAAAATGGGCCATTGGTGGCCTTCGGCCGCAGCTGCTAAAGAATCAGACTGGACTACGCTTTACTGGGATTTTTTGAAACGCCACCAGGCCAAACTGGAGACTAATCACCGTCTGCGGCCGCTATATAGCCGCTTCAAAGATAAGCTGTAAAGTAGCTAAACGTTTAGGGCTTGGAGCTGTTCGGCGGTCATTTTTTGGATACGCAATTTATCTATTTTGCTCGCTAAAAATGCCTGCAGGATTTTATAAGTATCTAGGTCGAAGTGTCTGGGGCGCGCTTCTAGCACTGGTTCGCAGTATTCTTCTTGGGTCAATTCGCCGAGCACGCACCACTGGTCAATTACCAGAGCGCGCACGGCAGACCCCGATACCTTTTCTTCTAACAATATTGGTCCTCGGTACGGCCACGCTTTAATGCGCTGTCGCTCAAAGGCGGTTAACAGACGGGCATTATAAATTTCGGGGTCTTCTTGGCCCATGCAGGCGCCGCGGCACTTACGTAGTTGGCGCCAAAAACAGCTGCCGCTCGACTTTTCTAAGCCCATTAATTTTGGGCACAGTTCGTGTAATTTGGTTAGGTCTGCACAAGCGTCTTTGGCTTTGCCGCGGCGGGTGTAAACGCCCAGTACCTGGCCCGCCGTAGCCGAATCTATTTGACTAGCTTCTTCCAATGCAACGTGTATGTAGCCGTCAGCGTCGATGAGTTGTCTAGCCAGGGTAAGTTTGGCAGTCCGCCGCAGCTGGCGGTTATAAAGCGGCTGTAACTCTTTGACTAGTTTAGACTCGAGCAGTAAAGCCGCCAGCTCCCCGCCCGTTTCGTACGTGGTAATGTTTTCTATAGTCTGGGCGATTTTGAATTCTTTACTCTCGGCGTGATCGCGACCGAAATGACTCATAACCCGCTTCTTTATATTAATACTCTTTCCCACATAGAGTGGTCGTCCCTCGGCATCTTCGAAAATATAAACGCCGGCTGTTTCCGGCAGATTACGAACCATTTCTGGTTGCAGGCTTTTTGGTATTGCTGGCTGCTTGAGTTGTCGGCCGACCGCCATTTCTATCTGTTCGGGGGTGTAATTCTTCTCTATGTACTGCATAAATTGCCATAGTACTGCGGCGTCATCGTAAGCGCGGTGACGGGCATTGAAACTGAAGTTATGACGGGTAATTATATCGCCGAGCTTATGGCCCTTAACGTGGGGGTATAGGGCGCGCGAAAGCTTTACGGTGCAGAGCTGCTTGGGCAAGAACTGCAAGCCAAGCCGACTAAATTCTTGCTTCAAAAATGAGTAGTCAAACCGGACGTTGTGGGCGACAAATATGGCACCGTGCAAAACGGCTTTTAAATCTTCGGCAATTTGGTCGAATGTTGGGGCCCCTTAAGATCATTTGTTGTAATGCCCGTAAGGTTCGTTATGTAATACGGTAGCTCGGTTTCTGGGTCAATCAGCGATCGAAAGGTCTGCGTAACTTTGCCATTTTCGACGCGAATGGCCGCCACTTCAATAACGCGTCCCCGGATATGATTTAGCCCATTGGTTTCAATGTCTACAAACACCAACGGTGCACTAAAAATGGACGCCCTCAAATTGCTCATTCTTATTATTATACTGGTTTGTGTAAACCAACGGTTTATAATTTAGGTATGGGAAAGACCGATTACGCCGCTGCATATCGCGATATTGATATTAGACAAGAGCCCGACCGCTACGTCATTGGGCGCGGTGAGCAAGGCGTGTTGATTGCCCAACCCTACAAAAGCGAAATACTACCATTTTGGCGCTTTGCGACTCCCGAAATCGCCAAGGCCTCGGCTGAAAAGATATATCAGCTATTTAACGATTACAAAGCCGCAAAAGATTTTGTGGGCATGGACATGGCCCGTAAGTTTCTACAAATGGGCTGGACGCGGTCGCGGCGCTACGCTAACCACGCTAGCGGTGATAAATATAACCAAGATGGGACTGTAAAAAAGCAGGACAGCGGTTCCGAACAGTCTGCCAAAGCCGAATCAGCGCGTATCTTTTTTGAAATTTATAGTATCGCTAAAAACGATGAAATATACCTAGAACTCAAAGAATTGCACAAACAGAAGCAAAAATAAAACCCCCTGGCTAAAGGAGGTTTTTGCAAACAGCAGTTGCTATTAAATAACGTTACGGCGCGGCTTGCGTAGGGCGTTCAGAATAGCTACTAAAACTAATGAACCAATCAATGACCAAAACAGGCCACTTACGCTAAATGCAAGCAGTGATTGGTCGCCGCCAGTGAACAGGCGAGATACAAAGCTACCAATGAATGATCCGATGATACCAATTATAATGCTAGCGAGTACGCCTTCATTACGACCGAGCAGACGGGCCGCTACATACCCTACTAATCCACCTAAAATGATTGCTACTAAAATACTCATAGCTAATGCCTCCTCATAAAATTTTTGTAGAGAACCTAAGCAATTGCCAGTCGATTGACTGTCAAGACGTGTCCAAATTGTCGGTTGAAGTCGTAGTACGAACGTTCTACTGGCTTACAACTGTCTAATCGCGATGGCATCTTGTTGGTCTCCTGTTTAAGTTGATACCATTATCATAGAAGTAACCGCCAAGCAGCACTATGATTTTTCTAACACAGTATTTGTTAGCTATCTCACTGTTATTACCCAGCTAATTCATTACACTAAAGTATTACTAGATATAATTCCAGGGGGAGTACCTATGCACATTCAGCACTTCGAACAAACACACGAAATTCCCGTGACCGTTAAGCTCCCTTCATCTAAATTGCGTAATCGACGGCTTATACATGTTGGTCAAACTACAGCCACACCAGAGGCTCGTGAATACGAGCGCGATGAACCAGATGTTATTTAGCCGCAATTAAAGCTTTGACAGCTTGTAATAAGTAAAAAGAACCGGTCACTAATAAGACCGGTTCTTTGCTTGCCAATAGCGCACGCCATGCCTCTGTAAGATGTGGAATCGGCTCTATTGCTGCCGGTGCCTGTTCGGCAATATCGACCGCCCTGCAACTGACTGGCTTAGTCGCAAATGTATTATCAAATTCGGTGGCAATGATGTGGGCGCATACAGGACTGATTGCCTTTAGGCTAGCACCGATATCTTTACTTGCCTTGAAAGCTACCAAAGCGCTTATTGACGATTTCTCATAGATGGCGCTAACTGATTCAGCCAGAGCCTGCATCTTTTGAGGATTGTGAGCGCCATCTAAAATGATGGTCTTGTCAGCGATTTTAATAATCTCCATGCGCCCAGGTATATAAGTAGTCTCGCTACACCGCCACTGTTCAGAGCTTAATTCCAGTAAATTATCCCTGACCTGTAGATAATCAAACACGTGGGCGGCCAGTTGCCAGTTACGCTGCTGGAAGTGCGGTAACGATTGCGCGCGGCCAACTGATTGGTCATAGGCTATGGCATGCACCTTTTCAGTCTTATATTTAGCTACATCAGAAATTACCTGGTTAACCGCCGCAGCTTGTTGAAAATAAAATACCGGATTACCGAGCTGAATAATGCCGGCTTTTTGAGCCGCTATTTCAGAAAGTGTTGAACCCAGCACATGTTGATGATCTAAGCCGATGTCGGTAATGACGCATACTTTGTCCGCACGCGTAACAACATTGGTGCTGTCTAGCAGGCCGCCGAGACCTACCTCGACCACAGCGTAATCAAACTTTTCCTTGGCAAAATACCAATAAGCAAAGGCAATCAATAGTTCGAAATATGTGGGCTTAACCTCGAGCGAGTTCAGAAGTTCAAGGAACTCAGTGAGTGCAGCGCAGTACGGAGTCTCGGCCAGCGGCACCTCATTTACCTGTAAACGTTCATTAACTTCAGTAAGGTGAGGCGACACCGTCAAGCCTACCTTCTGCCCAGCCTGGGTTAACATGGCCGCAATATAATAACAGGTGGAGGTTTTACCAGAAGTGCCAGCCACGTGAATGATCTTGAGGCTTTCCTGCGGGTTCCCAAGCGCAGCTATTAATACTCGCATCCGCTCAAGCGTATATGCTTGGCTCGCCGAAGGCACGGCCTGATAGTATGGTTCCAAAACTTTGTTGGCATCGGCAAAAGTCTGTACGTGTCGCATCGCTGTTATTATGCACTCTTCTCTGATACGATAATAGACGTTCGCTCAATAAGTTTACGCACTAGGCTTCGAACATTTACAATATGTTACAGTACTAATATGGCTTACAAAAGTACTGATGATCGCAAAGCGGCTAGCAAGCGTCACTATGAAGCTCATAAAGCCGATTATATGCTCCGTAACAAGCGCTATCGTACTGAAATACAAGAGTATGTTCGTCAAATTAAAGAGTCCACGCCATGTGCCGACTGCAAACAACAGTTCGCCTACTACGTCATGGACTTTGACCACATCGGTGACAAGCTTAACAATATAAGCTTCCTATCAGCTACTGGTAGAATTGGTGCGGTAAAAAAAGAAATAGAAAATTGCGAAATAGTCTGTGCCAATTGCCATCGCATAAGGACTCATAAGCGTTTATAAGCCTCCTTAGCTCAGCGGATTAGAGCGCCTGTCTTCGGAACAGGAGGTCGTAGGTTCGAATCCTGCAGGGGGCACCATTTACATACTTTTATCGATACGTTCTTAATTTACCGGGTGCGCAGGTCACTATTACTTTTTGATTAGCCTTTAGCTTAATGAGCTCGCCATCAAGTTGCATGGGGATAGGTGCCAGTGTGGTAAATTCAAAATGCTCGACCGATTTGGGTGAGTCAGGCTTGCCCACAGCCGACTTTGCCAATTGTTTTATGAGCCGTAATTTATGATTATGGGACCAACGCAATATCTCGAATTTACCGTCGTGCGGGCTGCTTTCTGTATCGAGCGTTAAGTGCTTGGCCATCACCCCTATATTAGCCAAGATAAGGCTATCGAAGGTACGTCGTTTACCATTTTCCATAATTTTGAACGGTTTAAATTTCCAAAACGTTTGCAGCGACAACCACATTTCTTTGAGGGCAGACAATTTATGTTTATTGAGCTCGACGGCTACTAATGGGGTTAGCCCAAGTCCCGCGTATGAGTGCGCATAACGCGTTTTCCCGGTGTCTACTTTGAGTAAGTCCAGTTTTATCAACCCATCGGCGGCAATGGCTTCCAGGAGTGTTCGTTCCGATATAAATGTGTAATGATCATTAGCGTTACCACCCGGTAACACCGCACAAATAGGCGCGGCCGCACCTTCATCCACAGCCTTCATAGCGCCATTAACCAGCTCGTGATAACCGCCGTCGCCACTGACCGATACCAGTAACAAGTCTTTGCCTTTTTTAGTAAGCTCATAGCCCAGCTCTTCACCATGGCCCGCATGCGTCGTTTCGGTTAACGTCACCTTCGCCTTGGGCCTAAGCTTACGCAATTCGACACAGAATTCTTTAGCAATGGCCTGACTGTCACCAGTGCTATTTGGGTTGTAGATTACGACGGCCCGCGTGAATGAAGTCATGAATCTATAGTAACAGTTCTGCCTAATATGGCTAACAGATGATAAACTGACAAAGTATGCACCCGTAGCTCAGCTGGATAGAGCGTTGGTTTCCGGAACCAAAGGTCGTAGGTTCGAATCCTGTCGGGTGCACCAGCTGGAATAAATCTTCAAACTGTCCCTAGTCTGAAGGTACTCCTTGCTCCATTAGTTCTTGCAGTTTACGGACAGTGTTTATGTTGCGTACTGTCATCAATTTGTACATATCGGTCTTGATGAGCTTTACGCCGCCGCCTCGGGTTGCGTTCTCGCGCCCGATATTCCAAACTAGCGCGCCACCGGCATAGCGAACATTTTCTATGTCGGGGTTGATGACCACTCGGTCTATTATTGATGGGTCGTCAATTTCCTCCCATAGAAAAAGCACATCAGTTTTTTGGTTACTATCGTTGGTCCATGACGCTGGGCTTATACGGCAAATTGCCTGAATACTTGCCTCGTCTCTTAAAACTATTTTTATATCCATACCAAATTCCTTGGCTATGGCATCCTCAATACGTTCAGTCAGCATGTCACGTGGCCGGTTGTCATCAAAAACGACATTGCCCGAATTTATATAGGTTGAAACTGCGGTGCAGCCAACCGACTCAAACACTTTTTTAAGCCGCGGCATTTCCACTTTGGCATTGCCGCCAACGTTAATGCCTCTTAGTAGTGCTACGTATTTCATGTTTACACTGTACCAGAGAAGAAGCTTTAACTAACGAGGAATAATATACCCGTAATAGACAGCAGGAGAGCTGCTAGTCTTAATCGTAGCTGGTTGCGTTCGTGTAAAAAGATAGCGGCTAACAGGCCAGTTAGCGCAATTTTACCGCTGGCGGCTACGATGGTATGGCTCAGAGTGCCAATACTGAGCGCATAGATATATAGACCGCCTGCAAAACTTGTTAGCAACCCTACTAGTATCCCCTGTCGTAAGGCTGATTTAGTGACGCTCGCCAATTCGTGACGCCCAAAGATTAGGAACACCATGAAAGCGCCAAGAAATTGTAATCCCCAACCGTAGCCAGAATAATTCCAGACGCCAATTAAAGTTATAGCTTGCTTTTCGCAGTACATACCAAGGGCAAATAATACTACCATGGCACTCACTAAGCCCAGTTTGGTGTGCAAGGGCACCGTCTGCGGATGCGCCGTATCCGGTTGCACTCGAAACGCAATAATGATGCTTAAACATATAAACACCGCCCCTATAAAAAACGTGGCGGTATAGTCGTCGTTCAAAAGCAGTATACCGAGCGACGCAGCCCCGATATTATTAAGCATGGTAATAAGTACGGCGTTACTAGCACCAAGTTTACTGATTATTTTGTACTGTAATAACCATGAAGACGGTATCGCTATCCCTTCACCTATCAAGTAGGGCCAAGCCTCATGGTTTAGTATTTGAGGCAAGCCTCCGCCAAACGCAAGTGAATAGATCACTCCCATAACAGCAATTACCCCGTAAGTGAGGACCCCGACAACGAAAAATAATGTGCGATTTGTCAGTGCTAGCCGACGCGTACATATAGTCATAAGCGAGCTAACGATAATTTGAGCTGATATGACTATTTGCCAAGACATCGATTAATAGTATCACCACACAAGCATGTGTTTATATAGGTTACAGTGTACGACTTCGTGTAACTCATTTGACATTGCTTCAAGGTATTAGGCTGTTATACTGCCGGCATGAAAGTTCCCCCGTTTGTTCCCATTATTTTCCTAATTGGTATCTTTATAAACAGTTTGGGGCGGTTATTGCTTTTACCATTACTCCACCCGGTGGGGCTTACTTTTACAACCGTGGGCTATCTACTTTGGGCGGCAGCATATCTGTATATAACCGTCTGCGCCCTAATAACTAAGCAGTTTAACCGGCACATCGCCTTTTGGCTTGTCTTTACTATCTTGGCACCAATCCAATTCTCGGCAGCGCGTGATGGCAATGACGCCGTTAATCACATCACGGCCGCTATTTTAGTCAGCCAGCTAGTTATAGGTTCGATTTGGGAAACTAAGCTCTATTTGCAGCGACGTAAATAAACACCAAGTGATTATTAACATAAGCCTTACTGGGTTGCTATACTACAGCCATGAACAATACTGAAAATAAAGATTCTGTGTACGATTTAATTGTGATTGGCGCCGGCTCGGGCGGCTTAACGGCTGCCGAATTTGGTGCGGCCCTAGGTGCCAAAGTAGCTTTAATTGAAGCCGATGAACGCCTCGGTGGAGAATGTCTTCACGCTGGCTGCGTGCCGAGTAAGGCGCTCATCCACGCCGCTCGCCGGTTTCAAACTGTGCGGGAACACCTAGAACCATGGGACGAGTTAACCCGTGAGGCCTTTAAAAAAGCCATGCAGGCAGTAACGGCTAGTATCAACGAAGTTGAAGCCGATCAC